>JAPUGI010000206.1 GCA_027292925.1 Gammaproteobacteria bacterium | reverse complement strand
GTTGACTCTTCCATCCGAGCGACAAAAGTCATACCCAGGTGGTTCACCATGCCATTGGCGATCTGGGTTGCGATCAGTTCACGGCGCAAGCGATGACGATCCAGTTCTTTGCGGTACTTGCGCACCATGTATGCCGGAAACCTGGCATTCATCTCTATGCGTAAATACGGCTCATCCAGGATCTCAGATGCAGCTAAATCTTCTTTCAGCCCAGCTTTCACATAGCTGGTGAGTACTGATAATTCCGGCGCGGTCAAATATTGACCATTCGCCCTACGTTCCTGCAGCTCATCGTCCGACGGTAAAAATTCCAGTTGTCTGCTGAGTCTGCCCTGTTCCTCAAGCATCGCGATGATTCGTGGGTATTCAGTACTTCTCGTTGGTGACTGGCTAACCATAAGATTAATGGCCTGTGCCTGCATGTAATTGTTATTAAGCACGATCTCAGCAACCTGTCCTGTCATCTGTTTCAAGATTCTTTTTCGATTGTTTATCGACAGTTTCCCCTTCTCTAGTAACTGGTTGAGCAAAATTTTGATGTTGACTTCCACATCCGAGCAATTCACGCCACCAGCATTGTCGATGAAGTCTGTAAAACACTTGCCACCGTTCAGGTTTAACTCGATTCTTGCCAACTGGGTCAGGCCGAGATTGCCTCCCTCACCCACAACTCGACATCGCAATTCGTCAGCATTGATGCGGATAGCATCATTAGCCTTGTCCCCCACGTCCAGATGCGACTCGCTGCTGCTTTTTACATAGGTTCCAATACCTCCATTCCAGAGTAAGTCCACCTTTGATCTCAGGACGGCGCTCAGGAGCTGATTTGGAGTAAGGCTGGTTTCAGTGATATCAAATCGTCGTTTCATTTCAGTTGAAATTACAATTGACTTGGCGAGCCTATTAAAGACGCCACCACCTTTGGAGATGAGCTTCTTCTGATAATCCTGCCAACTCGATCTGGGCAGGTTAAACAAGCGCAGTCGTTCTTTGTAACTAGTTACGGCAACAGGGTCGGGATCAATAAAAATATGCAGGTGGTTGAATGCCGCGACAAGACAAATATGCCTGGACAGCAACATGCCGTTACCAAATACATCTCCGGACATGTCGCCAATGCCAATAACGGAAAAATCTGATTCCTGCACATTCAGGTTCAGATCTCGAAAATGTTGCGCAACAGATGTCCACGCCCCTTTAGCGGTTATTCCCATCGCTTTGTGGTCGTAACCAACACTACCACCGGAGGCAAAAGCATCTCCAAGCCAAAAATTGTTAGCCTCAGATATTTCGTTTGCAATATCCGAAAAACTGGCAGTACCTTTATCCGCCGCGACTACCAGGTAGTAGTCATCTTCATCGTATCGAACGACGTCTTCTGGTGGTACGACCTTCCCCTTAACCAGGTTGTCAGTCAGGTCCAGCAGACCTTGTATAAAAATTCGGTAGCAGGCTATCCCTTCTTCGTTGATCACTTCCCGTGATGCACCCTCCGGTACTTGCTTGGTAAGAAACCCACCCTTGGCTCCTACCGGGACAATGACAGAGTTCTTTACCTGTTGCGCTTTTACCAGGCCGAGAATCTCGGTTCTATAATCCTCCGAGCGATCTGACCAGCGCAGTCCTCCCCGGGCAACTTTACCGCCGCGTAAGTGCACACCTTCAACCCGACCCGAATACACAAAAATTTCGTACTCCGGTCTTGGCAATGGCATTTCGGAAATTCTTGATGGTAGAAACTTAAAGGAAATACAGTCCTTATTGCCACCATCGGATTTCTTTTGAAAATAGTTTGTTCGTAGCGTTGCCTGAATCATTTCAATGAATCGGCGCAGAACGCGGTCATCAGCCAGGTTCTCAACCTTATCGATACTCGAGAGAATCCTGCTCTCCATCGCATCCGCACTAGCAAGCGCTCTGTCTCGATGTAGAGATGGGTCCAGTCTTAACTCAAACAGTCGATACAGTTGTTTCGTTATCATTGAATATCGAGTCAAGCAATCAGCGATGTACTGTTGGCTGTATGTGCTTTGCAGCTGAGCAAAATATCTGGAATAGGCGCGAATTACGTTAACCTGTCTGTGATTCATTGCGGCCGCCGGTACCAGGCGGTTGAACGAATCGTTTTCTTTTCCTTCACTCCAAATACTGTGAAACGCTTCCTGGAAGTTCTGCTTGACCCCCTTCAACCCTCCAACGGGTTTGTCCCTGAATTCCAGCGCAAAGTCGTGAATCCAAATCCTGGCATCATCGCTTAATCGTAGTTCATAAGGATGTTCAGAGATGGTTTTTGCGCCGAGATTTTCCAATATCGGAATAACATCCGAGAGTGGCAAGGCATTGCCGAGATGAAACAGCTTGAATTTAATATATCTGGAGCCTACAACATAGGCCTCGTAGAGATTCACGGCCAGAGGCACTTGTTGTGTCAAACGAGACAGAAAGCTGATGTCCGAACAAGCTTCCTGGGGTGTAAAAAAATCCTGGTACCCCGGCGGGAAAATCCGGCCATAGCGATGAAACAGGTCTTCATCCGGATTATCACCTTGTTCCTCAGACAACACCCCATGCAACTCGTCTTCCCAGGATTGGGTGAGCCGTGTTATCTCCTGCTCCAGCTTAATAACGTTAAAGGGTCTTTGTCGTTCTTGATCCACATGTAGAACAAAATATGTGCGGATCAACGCAGATTCCGAGAAGAACGTGGAGAATTCCAATTCAAAGGCAGCAAATTGTTTGCTCAGTAATTCCTGAATTTTTACACGCAGTGCCGTGTTATAGGTATGTCTCGGCACGTAAAGCAGACAGGATACAAAGTGTTGGGAACGGCGAACCAAAAGTCGAACCACTCGCCTTTCCTGCAATGCAAAACTTGACAGAACTACTTCCGCAAGTTCTTCACTTGTCGCCAGAAATAGTTCGTCCCTCGGAAGAATCTCGATAATACGACTCAGTTCTCTACCTTTGTGACTGGTTGCAGAGACGTCGCTATCCTCAAAAATCTTCTCTATTTTCTTGCGAACGACAGGGATGTCAACCGGGTTCTGGTTGTAAACCGATGATGTGAACAGTCCGACGAATCGACAGGCACGGCGTGTCCCCCTTGTTTCACCGGGACGAACAATGGTAATGGAATCGTAGTATGCCCGACGGTGTACCTTGCTCCGAACCGGTAGTTTACTGATGGATAATTGATACTTTTTACGTCCGGATACCCGAAAAGGTATCTTATCCACTGACATTCCCTTTCTGCACAAGCCCAATATCGCGCCGCTAACACGCTGCACATCAGAAATTCCTTTACCAAGTATAAATTCTTCATAACCGAGGAAAGTAAAGTTGTTAGCATGGAGCCAGCGTAGAAACTCTACCGTCTCTTCTTCAGCTACATCTGCTTTTCGTGGTTTCCCATCGATCTGCACTCCAGCACACAGCTCAATCCACATCAACATTTGCTGACGCATTGGAACAAAATCTTTATTCACCTGATGCACAAGTTTGAGGACTTTGCGTACCATCCTCTCGACGGTTAGCGGATTCGGAACACGTTCAATCTCAAGGCGTATCAGGGTTTCGTTAGGCTGCTGATCTTCTACTACAAGTGTCTTATTGCCAGATCGATGGACACCGAGCATGCATTGCTGTACATCAGACAAAACCAGGGATTCGCTGCTTAGGGACAACCGGATGGAGTCAAGGAGAAACGGCAAATTGGTTGCAGCAACCTCGATGACGGTTTTCCTGGTTTCGAAGCCATCATCGTCAATTGTGGGGTTGAAGACCCTGACCCGCAATCTGCTGCCGTCAAATTGTTGATAGAATTTCCAACTGGAATGCAACGTCGCCATCACGGCTTCCCAGGGTTTGAGCAGGAGCTCTGAAAGCGGAACCTGGGAGTAGTAACTTTTTGCAAATTTCAGTTGCGTGGGTGTACCACCTTGCTTGCGAATTCTTCGCTCCAGAGATGAATAAAATGCAGACTTACTATCTACCCTGATTGCCGTCATTAACCTGATTCCTTCGTCAGCATCACATCAACATTTGCTCGGGGCGTATTGTACGCATATGGCGGGTTCGCACCATTACTTTGTGAAATGTGATAGCCAAAAATTCGACACTTGGCGGGCAAGTACATCCACAGAAGATGCCTGCTGCACCTGCCATTCTTCCGGGAACAATGTCTTGTATCGATCTTCTCCAAAACGACGGTCCACAAGGCAGATGATGCCTTTGTCACCAGCGTCCCGGATCACGCGTCCTGCAGTTTGCAGCACCCGGTTCATGCCCGGATATTGATACGCAAACTCAAACCCCAGACCCGCGTCTTTCCAATAATTACGGATGAGTTCACGCTCAACGCCGAGTTGTGGCAAACCCACACCGGTTACAACGACACCGATAAGGCGACTGCCTCTCAGGTCAATTCCCTCACCGAAAACACCCCCCATTACGGCGAAACCCGTTATTTGACTCTCCGGCTGGAGATGGTCAAGGAACTCCTGGCGATCCAGTTCGGTCATATAGCGTTCCTGGACTATGGTCTGCTGTTCGGGCCAGGCTGACTTAAATGCATCATAGACGTCCTGCAGGTATGCATGCGAAGGAAAAAATACAAGGTAATTACCTGGATTACTGTTCGTCACCCTGTAGATCAACTCTACCAGGTCATTCAAAGATGAAGGCCGTTCCCTATAGCTGGTTCCGATGTAAGATGCCACGAATACGCCCAGGTTGGCCGGATCGAATGGGCACGCCAGCTGATACCAACTCGTTTCCTCATCCAGGCCAAGCAAATTGTGAAAATATTCCCGGGGCTTCATGGTGGCTGAGAAACAAATACTTGATGCCATTTTATGGAACCCTTCTTCCAGTCGTGAAGCGGGATTGATACAAAAAAGTTTCACTTCTAAATTTTTTCCTGATTTTACCAGCAGAAAAGCATAATCCTCATCCACCTGCTCGTTGGTTCGCAAAAATCTCAGGCAGTCAAAATAAAGTGATAACAAGTCATCTCTATAGCCAGCAAACGTGTTTCCCTTTAGAAGGTCCTCCGCACATTCACAAAAATCCTTTAGCGCCTTAATAAATTTGTTGGAAGTAGTTCCCAGGACAGCATACCCCTGTTCGGCCAGTAGGGCTGTGTACTCCTTGCGCATTGCCAGAATCTCCGCGTTAACCCTGGCCAGCTTTTTCGCAACCAGAGGAGAATCCTGATTCAGTTTTCTTCGCAAAGACAGAAAACTGCCTTTTACCAGTACCGCCGAAAACATATCCCTGCCACGATCAACCAGGTTGTGAGCCTCATCGACTAACAATGCGTATTTTCCGGAATTGTCTTCAAAGAATCGCCGTAGATACACCGTCGGGTCAAACACATAGTTATAGTCGCAAATAATCAAATCAGCGGCGCGTGAAATATCAAGTGAAAACTCAAAGGGACACAAGGTGTGTTTTCTCGCCGTTTGCTCTATCACCTGGCGACTGAATTGGTCATTGCCTTTCAGTGCATCCTCAATACCCTCGCCAAGCCGATCGTAGTAACCCCGGGCGTATTCGCAATGATCAGGATGACACGGAGATCCGGGGTTAAAGCAGATCTTGTCTTTAGCGGTGACGGTTACGCTGCGAAGACGAAATCCTGCATCCTTTAGTTCAATGACAGTTTTCTCAGCCATCTGCTGGCCGGAGGTTTTCGCTGATAAATAAAACACCTTGTCGAAGGCGGACTCTGACAGTGTCTTTACAGCCGGGAAGATCGTCGCCATGGTTTTACCGATGCCCGTGGGTGCCTGCATCACGATTTGTTGTCCCAGTGTCAGTGACCTGTATGCAGCCACTGCCATATCCCGTTGACCTGGTCTGTAGTTCTCATAGGGGAAGGTGGACTGCAAGATACTCAAATCGCGGATGGCAAGCCATTGTTGGTTGCGCGTCAGCCAAGCGATATATCTTGCCAGGGTTGTTTCAAAAAAGGAGGCCAGCGCCCCACGGGTTGTGCTTTCTTCAATCCAGGATTCACTGTTGTCATCCAGGTTCAGGTAACAAAGTCTGAGATCTAATCGCGGGATATTTTCGCTAGATCCAATAATATGGGCGTAGATCTTCAACTGCGCCAGGTGAACTTCCCTGACAGAAACAGGTAACTCTTCAACGGAAACACGAAGTGTCTTGATCTCCTCTACCAGGGGGGGATCTGACGTTGGAATAAATCCGTCTACTCTTCCCTGTACCTTGATCTTGAAACCTGACCGCGTAAGCTCGATTGAAACGGGTTTTTCACTGACATAGTCGCCTCCCCTTTTCTTCTGCACTGATCGGTGACCACGAATGCCCTCAATTGCACTGCTTCGACCTGTAAACCTGAAATTAATATCACCACGCTGCCAGAAACGTGAGAGTTCACCTATCGAGATTCGGTGTTCCATCATTATTTCCAGCTGATATGGACAACTTCAGCAGGAATGCCAACAGAAGAGAAATGGCGCAACCACCTGAGTTGATTTTCCTGCAATCGGTCACCCGGTCCTTTTACCTCAACCAGCCGATATCCGCCGTTTTGGAATACGACGAGATCAGGAAACCCGCTACGGTTGTTTCTTGGATCAGCAAGCAATCGTTTGAAAACCGAGAGCAACGAATTGATAGATATGACAGAAAGGAATCTTTCCAGTAGTTCTTTCGTTAGCATGGACCAGTGAACGAAGTGATTCGCCACGGGGTATTTTTCATCGAAATGAGTGAGAACCAGATTCCTGAGGTACTCTCGATTCCCTAATTCCAACAGCCTACTTTCAATCAGTTCTCTCCGCCTGCCATAAAATTCCGGGCTGAACATATCAGCTGGTCCACGCTGGAACGGATTGAAGAACGCACTTTTTACGGGCGCAAAAATAATGTCCCAAAAAGCCAGGCCAAACAAACCGGGTAATAAACTGTTTTCCACATAGTAGGCCTCAAAGCCTTGATGCTCGAACCAGTCACAAGCAACTTCTTCAACCCGCTTTCCGGAAATGTTTTTAGTACAAACACGATGTAACGCCGGTTTAAATTCCAGGATTTCCATATCAAAGTCTGGAACCAGCTGTGATAGCAGTTCCTTTTTCCTAAACCGGTGTAGGAAGCGGGTCGCAACTTCAAGTTCCTGGTCACTGGCTGGATTTTGCAGCATATCGATGCACTGCTCGATACATTCCTCCAGCCGGTTTTCCTTTTGCAGGATTCTCGCACGGCGCTCTCTCGATGGCGGTGATAGTGTCCCAGCGTAAAGCAGCATTGCATCATCCAGCGCACCCAGTCGCTCATATTGTCTGGCGATGCGATTCACGATACGATCGTGGCGTCTACCGAGGCGAACATTATCGTATCGTTCTGGTAATAACTGCACAAATTCGGCCATGGCTGTTGGGTCGCTCTCGATGACAATATCATGCGAAAGCTCATTCAAGGCATAGAGTTGCCTGGTCTCTTCAATTAGCCAGCGGCTCTCAAAAAAGGAAGCGTCCGGTTGTAATGGATATTTCTCGAAAGGAGTAACGCCGAGGTCGTTCAATACAAACTCAGTGAAATCCTGCGTCAGATTGCCAAAAAATAACAGCTTGTAAAGTTGTAGAAATTCCTGAAGCAGTGGCCTGACGATGCTGAAGGCTGTAATGACCACTTTCACGTCGATGAGATTGTCCAGAGTCACATTTTTTTTCTGGGAGGAATCAAATTCTGCTGCCTCGGGTAAATCGAGCAACTCTTTTTTAGTGAGCAGACGAAGAACTTCAGGCACCTCAGCGTCATGAGCATCGTCCAGGAATCCAGCTTCAGCCAGTTGTTCAATTGCCTGCTGCAGGTCAGTTATTTCTTCGTAGCAAATCTTGTCGCAGCGAAACAAAGGTCCCTTACGCTGCACTAATCGAACGTATAGCATCCGTGCCTGAACTGGCAGACCATTGAAGTCGGCGGCGTAAGCTATTTCATCTTTAGTAAGGAGGTGAGCGTACTGCCTGGAAACAAATTCAAGGAGGTAATGAAAATTGTCGAGATAGTACCCCTGTGGTAATTCTTCGACCATTAGCGGGTTACATATGAAAGTCTGGCAGATTTTACCCTGTATTTTTATACAGGTAAATGTCGTTGCTGGATTTCTAGATAGGAACTAGCTGCTTCCTGTCCAGATTCAGATATTGAAGGGGCTAGTTCCCTTGAGCGGTTGTTTACAACTCAATTTCAAGATAGGAACTAGCTACTTCACTCGAACAAATTTGTGGTCGGTACCCGTTAAGGTATCAGTCTGGATCATCTCATCCGCTGAAGGAAATCTGAGCATGCGGGGTTGGCTGCCCTCCTGAGCGAGAATAAGCTTACCTTCATCAATATGGTAGGGAACAGCGTCATAGTCTCCGATCCTGACAGTGCCTTGTGTGTATTCAACCGTGACTGTAAATCCCCCAAGTTCAGACTTCCAAGAGCCTACAATCATTTGTGACGGATTGTTAACGGTGGACACGCAGCCACTCGCTAACAGTACCAGGCATGTAATCACAAGCGTTTGGAATATTCTGCTAATCATGATTCACTTCTCATGCAATCGTTCCCTACAAAAGATTGCACCACATACTAACCGAGAATGTGGTGTTAAGATATTGGTTATGACCATTGAAAATGACGATGACCTGAATAAGCTGAAAACCATTGGCCGGATAGTGTTTGAAACGCTAATGCTGATGAAACGCCAGATGGGGATTGGCATGACAACCCTCGAATTGGATGAAATCGGCGCAAAGAATCTCGAGAAATACGGTGCGCGTTCGGCACCGATGGTGATGTATGACTTTCCTGGCTACACGTGTATTAGCATCAATGAAGAAGCGGCACACGGCATTCCTTGTGAGAAGGTTATTTGTGCCGGTGACGTGGTCAACATCGACGTGTCAGCAGAACTCGACGGCTACTTCGGCGATACCGGGGGGACTTTTCCGGTCCCGCCGGTGGATCCGAAAATCCGATATCTTTGCCAATCAACACGCAAGGCACTTCGCAATGCGATGGATGTCGCGAGAACCGGCACAAAGGTGAACCAGATTGGCGCTTCAATTAATAAGACAGCGCGCAAGACTGGATTTGTTACCTTAAAAGACCTGGGAAGCCATGGCATTGGAAAAAGCCTTCATGAAGAACCACATTTTATTGCTAACTTTTATGACAAGAACGATCGTCGTGTTTTATCGGAAGGCCAGGTCATTACAATCGAACCCTTCCTATCGACCGGTAGTGAACAGACGACGACCGAAGATGATGGCTGGACGTTAACGACTGGTCCCGGAAATTTTTCGGCGCAGTATGAGCACACCATGATTATTACCAAAAGCAAGCCCATTATATTGACTGCTCTATAAAAAATTGAGGCCTAGAACCGACGCTCTGCTTCTTTGAAAATCTGTTTCCACTTACCAGATCGAAATCGGTGCGCAATCATTAAGCTCTTCACAATATAGTCACCAATAAGTGCACCGTAGATCCAGTCTACGCTCAACCCAAGGTAGGTGAATAAAACAGCCAATCCTACCCTCACTCCAATCAGGCCGATCATCGTCGTGATCAGCGGAAATCGGGTATCCCCGGCTCCCCGCAAACATCCACCCAGTGTAAATTCGATGGCCATCAGTGGTTGCGCAATGGCCATAATGTAAATGAAAGTCACGGTGTGCTGCACTACTTGGCTATCGGCAATAAGAAACCAGGCGATATCCGTCGCAAAAAACACTATAACGAGACTAAGTGCCGTCATGCTGGCGATAGCGAGTCCCGTTGCACGCCAGCCTTGTCGCACTGCTCCGCCTGGATCCTTTGCGCCAAGATGCTGCCCTACCAGAGTTGCACCGGCAATTGAAAACCCAAAACCAACGACGAATGAAACAGAAAGAATTTGTATGCCGATTCCGTAGGCGGCAAAAGCCGCGGTACCGTAATATCCAACGAGCCAGAGAAAAGCCACAAATCCGCCCTGGAACACAAACTGCTCAATTCCGGCAGGGTATCCAATATGTACCAGCTTGCGAACTCGTATCATGGTTATCGATCCACGTCCGCCAACACCGACCCTTAGTTTTTTACCGTACCAGAGATAGAGCAATATCAGGGCACCCACAACGAAGGACAAACCATTCGCTATGGCAGCTCCTGTGACGCCCATCTGCGGGAAACCGAACAAACCGAAGACCAGCAAATACACAAATATCACATTGACGACATTGGTCACTGCGCCAATCCAGAGTGGTGTTCTTGTGTCGCCTGCGGCCCGGAGCGAAGTGCCTATCACAATATTTATAGCGAAGGCAATATTGAATAGACTGAGATAACGGATGAACTCTGCAGCTTCATGCGTCGTCTTTTCATCGAGACCAAACACTCCCGCAATCTGCTTCGCAAAAATGATACAAGGAAGCATCAGGGTGATGGCAACAAGGTTTCCTATCCACAGAGATACGCTGGTGATGTGGGCAGCTTCAGAATAGTCCTTTGCACCCCAGGCCCGGGCTACCATGGCAGCCGTACCTGTCGATACAGCAATCAGGATAGCCTGCAAACCGAAGAAAATACGATGCCCCGTGGTCACCGCTGCAACAGCTTCTGCCCCGAGGGAGCCGACAATTTTAATACTGACAATTCCGACCACGGCGTAGAGCAGATTGCCTAAGATTGCTGGCCAGGCAAGTTCCCAGATACCGAGTTGTGGCTTTTCCAAGACCGATTCAGTTTCGGAATCACGAACTTGTGATTCTTCTATCTCTGAATCTGTCATTAGTTTAATGCCCGGAAAATTTTGGGAACTTAGTCCAGCTTTTGAAAAACAAGAACCGCATTGGTGCCGCCAAATCCAAAGCTGTTCGACATCACCGTTTTAATACCTGCATTGTCGATTCTGTTCGTCACGATTGGTGCATTTTGAAATTCGGGGTCAAGATTATCCACGTTGGCGGAAGCACAAATAAAGTCATTTTCCAGCATCAACAATGAGTAGATGGCCTCGTGAACACCTGCAGCGCCTAACGAGTGTCCCGATAACGATTTTGTGGAACTTATTTTCGGTGGGTCACTACCGAACACACGTTCGATGGCTGCAATTTCAGGTGGGTCTCCGGCCGGAGTACTGGTACCGTGTGCATTGATGTAGTCAACGGAACCTTCAACCGTCGACAGGGCGAGTTGCATCGCTCTTTCTCCTCCCTCGCCAGAAGGTGCAACCATATCGTGGCCGTCGGAAGTAGCGCCGTAGCCAACTAGTTCGGCATGGATTTTCGCGCCGCGGGCTTTCGCATGTTCCAGTTCTTCGACAACGACAAAACCGCCACCACCGGCAATAACAAATCCATCACGATCCCGGTCATAGGCTCGTGAAGCTTTATCCGGCTGGTCATTCCTTGCCGTTGAAAGCGCGCCCATGGCATCAAACAAGGAAGTCATGCTCCAGTGCTCTTCTTCGCCGCCGCCTGCAAATACAATATCTTGCTTACCCAGTTGAATTAGTTCCGCTGCATGCCCAATGCAATGTGCACTGGTTGAGCACGCTGAAGTAATAGAATAATTGACACCTTTGATCGAAAAAGGTGTTGCCAGACAAGCTGAAACCGTTGAACTCATGGTTCGTGTTACGCGGTATGGTCCGATTCGCTTCAGGCTTTTTGCCCGCAATATATCTGCTGCTTCAACAAGGTTCGACGATGAGGCGCCACCTGAACCCGCAACCAGTCCAGTACGAATGTTTGAGACATCAGAATCTTCAAGACCGGCATCACCGATGGCCTCAAGCAATGATATGTATGAATAGGCGGCGGCATCTCCCATAAAACGGCGCAATTTTCGTTCGATACGCTCTTCGACATCAATGTGAATACTGCCAGCGACATGGCTCCTTAAGCCAAGTTCCTTGTACTCTTCCTGAAAACGGATACCGGAACGGGTCTCTTTAAGAGAGTCTAATGTTTCTGCCTTATTATTCCCGAGAGGAGAAACCAGACCCATTCCTGTTATGACCGCTCTTTTCATCTGATCACCTAGAAGTCATCTGCTGAAGTGAACAAACCAACTTTTATGTCCTTGGCGGTGTATATATGTTTTTGATCTACAAGTACCTTGCAATCTGCGATACCCATTACTGTCTTTCCGCCTCGAAGACGAGTCAAATCAATCTCATATTGCAACTGCTTTGCCGTGGGCAAAACCTGACCCCTGAAACTAACCCGCCCGCAACCTAGTGCCCGTCCCAACCCCACGTTTCCTTTCCACGCCAGGAAGAAGCCAACCAGCTGCCACAGTGCATCCAGGCCAAGGCATCCAGGCATGACGGGGTCATCTACAAAGTGGCATTTGAAAAACCATAACTCGGGATTGATATCCATCTCAGCCAGAATTCTACCCTTGCCTTTGCTACCTCCGGTTTCATTTATATCCGTGATTCTATCGACCATCAGCATCTCATCAATTGGTAGATGTGCACGTCCTGGACCGAACAGCCGACCATATCCACAATCGATTAGTTCTTCCTTGGTAAAGGAATGTTTGTCAATCAGGGATCGATCTAGTGAATGAGATTCAACTCGCTTTTTCTGCATAAAATTATGGGCTAGCCTGCCCCGTGTCTGACAATGTCAGCGCCGCCCATGAAATTGATTAGACAAAATTATATCATTGCAAATGCACCTACGGCGAACTAACAGAGCAAACACCGCGTGTGGCCAACGGAAAGCACCCGCGGCCAACTGAAAAAGTCCGCGACTTAAAACGACCCGGGAGAATAAAGCATGTCTTTAACAATGTCAGTCACTGAACGACAACAGTTTCTTGCCGGTGTCCACGTGGCAATTATCAGCATTCCAAGATCGGCAAAAGGTCCACTCACCGTGCCGATCTGGTATGACTATGAGCCAGGCGGCGAACCCTGGATGATCACCAATCGTGACTCGATCAAAGGAAAACTTCTCACCAGGTCGCAGAGAATTAGCCTTTGCGTTCAATCAGAAACTGCACCTTACAAATATGTTTCTATCGAGGGTTCGTTTGCCGTGACACCACTCATCGATGGCCAGTTACTAGCCATGGCAATCCGATATCTGGGCGAGGAACAAGGCAGGTCCTACGCTGAAAGCTTTGCATCCGCTGAGGGCTCCAGCAACAATGAAGACAGTATTGTCGTCAGTATCAAACCGGAAACCTGGTACACCGTAGACTATAGCAAGGGTTAGGGAACCAGCGGCCAACTCCGGTCCTGGCGGAACTTTGCAAGGATCAGGGGTGTCAAAGGGACATTAAATCGCCAATGCAACGTCTCTATTACAAAAAGCAAATAAGGAAGTGAGCATGATTAACGTAGACAGGCATGCCGTAGTACATGACTGCGCAGAAATTGGAGATAATTGCGTGATCGGCCCTTTTTGCACTGTCGCGGCAGATACCAAAATAGGTGCCAATACGCGGTTACGTTCCCACGTCGTTGTGGAACCGCATACTGTGATCGGTGAAGACTGTGATATTTTTCCCTTCGTGACGTTAGGCATCCAATCACAGGATCTCAAATATATTGCTAATACGGTGACTCATACTGAAATCGGCGATCGCAACATAATCCGCGAATTTGTCAGTGTCCATAGCGGCACTGAAGAAGGCAGCAAGTCAAAAATTGGTAACGATTGCGCCCTACTCGCCCATTCCCATGTCGCCCACAACTGCACCGTGGGAAACCACGTCGTGATGAGTCACAGCGCAACGCTGGGTGGTCATGTCATTATCGGTAATTACGCAAATATCGGTGGTTTATCAGCCATTCACCAATTCTGTCATGTCGGTACGGCAGCCATGGTGGGTGGGATGTGCAAAGTCGCCCAGGACGTTTTGCCATTTACCATAGCTGATGGCGCTCCCGCACACATGCGTGTAATAAACAAGATCGGTATGGAACGTGCTGGTTACAATGCTGAAGAAATAGCCGAGGTACGTAAGGCATTCCGAATCCTGTTTATGCGCGAATTGAGACTCGAAACCGCGGTGGCAGAAGTCGAAGGCGAATTTCCAGATTCACCCAGAATCGCCCTGATGATAGAGGCGATCAAATCCTCCCAACGCGGCCTGGCGCGTCCCGAGTCCGCCACATTCGAGATCAATGTGAGCTAGTGATGATTAAAGCGGTATTGTGGGATTTCGGGGGCGTTATAACGACGAGCCCGTTTGAAGCATTCAATCGTTTCGAAAAAGCCACAGGATTGCCGGAAAATTTTATCCGTTCTATCAACGCTGCTAATCCTGAGACAAACGCCTGGGCACAGCTTGAGAGCAGCCAGATAAGTGTCAATGAGTTCGACATTATGTTCGCAGACGAAGCTCTCGCTCGTGGCCATGAAGTGAGAGGCTCACAGGTATTGGCCCTCCTATCAGGTGAGTTGCGGGAAGAAATGGTAAATGCGTTGAGAATTATCAGATCTGATCGGAAGATTGGCTGCATCACGAACAATATTGACAATGAAGAAGGTCCTTTCATGGCGAGCGACCGTGACAAGACCGCACGGATGAATGAAGTGATGGACTTATTCGATGTTGTCATCGAATCCAGCAAGGTAGGCATCCGAAAACCTGATCCAGAAATTTATAAGCTCGCCTGTCGCGAGATGGAAATCGATCCCACTGAGGCAATCTTCCTGGACGACCTTGGCATAAACCTGAAACCCGCCAGAGAACTGGGGATGACCACCATCAAGGTACTAGATGCAAAACAGGCTCTCGATGATCTCGAGGTTGAACTAGGAATCACTTTGAGAGGAAAATTTTCTTCATAGTTCAACCTGATAGATACCTCAACATCGTAACCCCGGGGACAATCCAATGGTAACGTAAGAGATGAAAGCGGACGCGATCACCATGAGAACCACGAGTAACAGCCAGGCAAAGAACTTCAAATTCGTATCACCCGCCAGATATCCTAAACAAGAAATGTACTTCGCTGTTAGGAGACACAGTTTCAAGTAACGGGTCGTGGATGATTTCACCGTCTATGGCAACTGCCATGGTCAGAATTTCATCTTCAGTCAGCTTTTCATATCGGATGAGAAGTTCAGCCACCAGGTCGCGATAATTTGTTGCGATAACGGATGCATGTTCTTCTCCGGTAAGTCGTTGCAACTCACTGGAGAAGATCACTGTAGCCATGCTAAATAAAGGATCAGCTACTAGCTAGCCGATTCTTGTCCAGATTTAAACGTCACGTGGGCTAGTTCCTTTCATGAATTAGCTAGCATCCTGGATAGCCTTAAGCACTCGCGGCGGCGAACAAGGCAGATGGGTCATTCGCACACCGATGGAATCACTTATTGCAGTGGCAACAGCTGCCAACGGAGGAACTATCCCGGTTTCACCAACACCTCTCACGCCAAACGGATGAAAGGCGTTAGGTACTTCTACAATAATCGTATCGATCATCGGTAAATCAGAAGCGAGAGGAATGCGGTAATCTAGAAATCCTGCGTTCTCCATCACTCCGTCCTCGTTATATATATATTCCTCGTTCAGCGCCCAGCCGATACCTTGTGCCGCACCGCCTTGATACTGGCCTTCCACGTAACTCGGATGAATAGCTTTTCCCGCATCCTGGATGGCGGTATAACGTACTACATCAACCTTGCCGGTCTCCTTATCGACTTCGACATCACAGAGATGGACCGCAAAGCTGGGCCCTGCACCTCGTGCATTGATATTTCCCCGTCCCGAGATCTGTCCACCAGTCCTTTCCGCCCCCCTGCAGATTTCCGCAGCAGTTAACCTATCATCACTGGTCATATTGATCGCAACACCATCCGCCCAATCGACCTGTTCGGTGGTTACATTCCAGACCGAAGCTGCCCGCTCCTTCATTTGCTGGACCACATCTCGGGCGGCCTCAATGACTGCCATCCCAGTTGCAAACGTGGTGCGACTGCCACCTGTGGTGGCGCTGTAGGGGACATGTTCAGTGTCGGCAACTATTGGGTTTAATTTGCTCACGTCAATGCCCAGTTCCTCCGCTGCCATCAGCTGCATTGAAGCTCTTGAACCGCCAATATCCGGGTTACCTTCAACGATTGTTCCGGTTCCATCTGGATTCATGTTAATGACGACACTGGATTGGCCTCCGATATTGAACCAGAACCCCGCCGCAAGTCCTCTCCCCTGGTTTTTAGGGAGGGCTTGCTTGTAATGCGGTGAATTCTTCGCTGCTTCAAGGCATTCCACCAGACCAACGGCCTTCAACTTGGGACCGTAAACAGTTTGTGTCCCTTCCTTTGCAGCATTTTGCAAACGCAATTCGATGGGATCAATATTCAATTCATCGGCCAGTTCGTTGATGACCATTTCAGCCGCAAATTCTGCCTGGGGAGCACCGGGTGCACGATAGGCGGCAACCTTGGGTTTGTTGACGACCACGTCATAGCCCTCAATATATATGTTCTCGACATCATAGGGTGTAAACACCGTCATACAGCCGGGTCCCATTGGCGAGCCTTTAAAAGCGCCTGCTTCATAGCAAAGTTTCGCCTGCATAGCGGTAATAGTGCCGTCTTTCTTTGCGCCTATCTTGACCGTGCTCCGAGTTGCTGAACCGGGACCTGATGCGCGAAAAACTTCATCGCGAGTCATAGTCATCTTCACAGGCCTGCCGGATTTTTTGGACAGCATCAGCGCAACCGGCTCAAGGTAAACCGTCGTCTTACCGCCAAATCCACCACCGATTTCGCTGGCAATGACCTTTAGTTTGCCTAGATCCATACTCAGCAGTTTCGCGGTACTAGCGCGAACATCAAAATGACCCTGGGTTGAACACCAGACCATTGACTGGCCATCGTCATCATAGCGAACTGTGGTTGCATGGGGTTCGATATATCCCTGGTGCACAGTAGGCGTATAGAAATCGCGCTCGACGACGACTTCTGCAGCCGCGAAACCTGCTTCAATGTCACCTTTTTTTAGTTCCATTCGTGTAGCAATATTCGATGGATTCTCTGGCTGTTCCGCCAGGCCCTTGGTAAACAGGTCTGCATGCAACACGGCTGAGTCCGGCTGCATGGCATCTGCGACATCCATCACCGGTTTCAATACTTCATAGTCGATATCAACTAACGACAATGCCTTTTCTGCGGCCGCCTCGGTCCTTGCTGCGATCGCCAGGATGGCATGGCCGTGGTACAACGCCTTGTCATCAGCCAGGACGTTTCTTGCCAGGTCACGCAGGTCAGTTGGCCCATCTCCGGGCTCGAATCCTCCAGATGAAACTGCAGGGTAGTCCTGGTAGGTTACGACCGCCATCACATCTGGATGTGCCTCTGCTTTGCTGGTATCAATGCTTTTTATTGAGGCGTGGGCATAAGGACTGCGCAAAATTTTCCCCCAGATCATGCCGGGCAATGACAGATCGGCGCCAAAGGCGGCGCGACCGGTAACCTTGTCGAATCCGTCTGGGCGCACGGTCCTCTGCCCGATATATTTGTACTCTCTTGCTTCACTCATGATTGCGCATCTCCTCTCATTACCTCCGCCGAATCCATCACAGCACGAATTATCTTGTCATATCCTGTGCAACGGCATAGGTTTCCAGCCAGGTAATACCTGGCTTCTTCTTCTGTCGGTTCAGGATTTTCATCAAGCAGGGCTTTTGCCGAAACAATTAAACCCGGCGTACATATTCCACACTGTAGCGCGGCATGTTCAAGGAATTTTTCCTGAATAACATGAAGTTTGTCTTTGTCAGCGACCCCCTCTACCGTGCCAATTTCTACCCCTTCTGCTTCTACGCCTAATACCAGGCAGGAACAGACCAGGCGGCCGTCGATCGTCACTGAACAGGAGCCGCAATCACCGGAGCCGCAGCCTTCTTTTGTTCCGGTTAGTTGTAATTCATTGCGCAGGACCGCCAGCAGTGTATCGCTGGGTTCACACAGGAATTCTATCACTTCGCCATTGATGGTAGTTGTTACGTGGGTTTTTGTCATGATTGAACACCTCTTACTCTCTCAGCCGCAATCGCAGCAGCCCGTTTCGCCAACACGCCTACCACATGGCGTCGGTACTCATGCGTTCCGCGCCGGTCTGTTATGGGAGTCGAAGCAGCGCTGGCAGCATCCGCCACTGCCTGTAATGCAGTGGTATCGACTTTTGTGCCAAGCAGCGCATCCGCTGCTTCAGGAACCACCAGTACAATGGGTGCAACCGCACCGATACTGACCCGGGCTGCGGTACAAATTCCATCTTCGTCAAGCGTGATACTGACTCCTGCGCCGGCAACCGCAATATCCATTTCCGATCTAGGAATAAATCGAAGATAGGCATCAGAAGTATTGGCGGCTGGTCGCGGAACCTTGATCAGGCTGACTAGTTCGCCTTTTGCCAGACAGTTCTCGCCGACGCCGGTGGTAAATTCCTCAACCGTGAGGCTTCTTTCACCCGATGGACCAACAATCACGCATCGTGCATTATTGGCAATCAGTGCCGGAACCGTGTCCGCGGCAGGTGACGAATTACAGAGGTTACCGCCAATGCTGGCCCTTCCCTGAATCTGGGTTGAGCCAATCAGGTAGGCAGATTCGACTAATCCCGGGTAAACCAATTTGATGTCTTCGCGTGAGGTGAACTCCGCACAAGACATGCAGGGACCTAACTGTAAACCCTCATCATCAAGAATCGCGTTCATCATTTCAGGAATTTTTTTCAAATCAACGACCAGCCGTGTTTCATTTACCATACTCTGCATCTGAATTAAAAGGTCTGTGCCACCTGCCAGAACACTGGCTGTAATGTCGGAATTCACCAACAGCGTCACCGCATCGGCAACAGATCCAGGTGCTTCGTATACAACGGAAACCATTTCCCCTCCTTTTTAGGAATTTATACGGCCGAAATAGCCTACAGATTCAGGTGGCTATATATATCACGCCGCAGTACCCAGTACCATGGGATTGAGCCAAACAAGAAGATGGCGGACGTGTCATCAGCCGGAGGTGCTACAATATTTCGACCGTTGAAATAGGATAAGCAGGTTGCCTAAGTATTTGAACAAGTTCTTTTCACAACGTGATGATGAGCCATTCGTGCAGCTTATGTCAGTCGCCCGGGAAGATGCAGATATCCGGGCACAGCTGATTTCTATCCTTCAGCAGGACCCGTTTAATCGAAAATCGAGACTGAATACGTGGATACGTACCATGCAGCTGCAACAGGCACCTGAATCTTTTGTCCACGCCATTACCTATTTGCTGGAAGACGAAACAGCCGATAAGGCTCTGCGGTTGTTGTCAGCGACTGAGGAGCAATAACAACTTAAGTACTGATCAGGTGCCAGATTGCGCCCGCAAGGCCGCCGATGATGAGTAGCCAGCAGGGAAGAACTGATAAAAGCATGCCTCTTCCCCTTGATGCTGGATCTTTGACATAAGACACCGCATACAGGACCCGCCCTACCAAATAGACAGCACCGATTCCGGCAGCCCAGGTATTGCCAATGTAAAATCCAAATAGCCAGAGGCCCGGAAGAAATATAATCAGCTGTTCCAGGGTGTTGTAGTGCACGCGGAATTGGCGTTCAAACATCTCATGACCCGTCGTCGCGGGTGCCGGGATGCCATATTTTCCGCGAGCTGAACCCACCTGGACGCCAAAAATAATGAATTCCGCTATTGCCAGTAAGGTTACAATGGCGACTAATTCCATAATTTCTCTCCGCTGTTATTATTGTGAATCGAATGCGATTGCTGCATGCCCCGGCTAGCACCTGACACATGAGTACCTATATTATCTTACCCTTAATTATCAGTAAATTCATTGCCTTATCACCAGAGTTTCATGTAGATTCTGTCATCACTTCCAGTACCCAGCAAATTTAAAAACCGTGCTAAAAAGCCACCTGTTCCACTTGTTGCTAAGCGCATTATCGATTTTACCATTGCGAGTACTGCAAAGTTCGGGCGCATTGCTTGGTTCGATCCTTTGGCTCATTAACTCGCGGATGGCGCAAGTTTCCAAGGAAAATATCGACCTTTGTTATCCACTGCTTAGTGAGCAACAGAAAACTGATCTCACCAAAAGGAGCCTCCGTGAGACAGGCAAGACTATCATGGAGACTCCATTTGCCTGGGCCTCACCCGGCGCAGCCTGCATGCAATCAATCATCTCGGTGGAGGGTAAAGCCGAACTTGATGAGCGGCGTGCCCGAGGTCAGGGCATTATTTTTGTCATCCCTCACCTGGGAAACTGGGAAGTCATCAATCATTTCCTCGGCAGTCATTACGCCCTGACACACATGTACCTACCCAACCGATCTCCAGCCATGGAAGAATTAATACAGGCTTGTCGATCCCGCGCGGGTACAAATTTCGTCGCGGCAGGTATTAGCGGTATCAGAAGTCAATTACAGATACTGAAGGCAGGAGGTGTAATTGGTGCCATGCCCGACCAGGAGCCAGATGTACACACCGGTAAATTCGCCCGTTTTTTTGGACAGCCTGCCCTGACCAGCCAGCTTATTCCGGGATTGGCGCGGCGAACTAGCGCAATCTGTGTCGTTGCATATTGCAAACGATTGGGTGATGGCGCAGGATTTAAGGTGATACTGAAACAAGTCGATCTTGGATCGCCGGATGAAACTATTTCAATTCAGGCACTAAACGATGCCGTTGAAAACGTGGTCAGCCGAATCCCCGAACAGTATCTCTGGTCATACAAACGCTTTCGCACACGTGAAGACGGTGATAAGGAACTGTACCATTTCCCGGACAACCCCGTCAGTGTCTTGGTTGAAAAAACTATCATTCGGGGCCTGCTGCGCATCACCTCACTACTGAATCTGGCGAGCCTCCATCTACTGTCTGCCTTACTCGCTGGTTACATTTTGTTAATTCGTGGCAAGCACTTAAAAGTGACCAGCCGGAACGTTTCTATCTGCTATCCACAACAGGATGATGCTGAGAAAAAACACCTGGTAAAAACATCAATTCGTGAGTTCTCGAAAGCCATATTTGAAATTGGCAAGGTCTGGTATTGCAACGACATTCACTTCCACTCCATGCTGCTCTCGGTTGAAGGTCTGGAAAACATGATCGAAGGATCTGCCATCGTCATGACACCTCCCCTTGGAAACAGGGAAGTGGTTTTGCGTTATCTTGGACAACGGTTTAATACTTCAGAGTACTACCACCCAAACAGCATCAGCAGCTTTGATGAACTTATCAGACAGCAACGTTGTTCAATGGGTATAGCTCTGCTGGACCACACAAGATTACACAGACTCAAATTGCTCGAAAAACTGCGTGACGGCGAGGTTATAACCCTCTGTCCAGATCAGCAACCACGACTGCGGAGCGGCGCATTCATTCCGTTTTTCGGGGTCGAGGCGCTCACCACTCTGACATTACCTTATCTTTTAAGAGACACTTATCCGGCGCTGGTATTCGGTATCGCCCTGCGGGAAGAGGCTGGTTTCCGCTTGCATCTCCACCCATGCGATTACGATACCGGCGCAGATGACAAAACCATACTTTTAGATATCAATCGACAGTTCGAAGAAGTCGTCACTGCAAATCGTAACCAGTATAGGTGGTCTGATAAACGATTTAACATTCGTCCACAAGGTGCGGAAAAGTTGTACCGTCCTTAGTACCAGATTTGTGACATGAATAGCCGCATTAAGATAGGCACTTTTTATAATTGTTAGATCAGAAATGGTCCAGGTGTGTGCCAATTCGGCAGGTTTGATGTCATAGTCGGGACTTAACTTTGACTGTGAAAGGAAGTGAGTTCATGCAGGAGATTTCCATCGAAGTAGAGTCTCTCTATAAGGACCACCTGGCCCAGATACAACGTCGCTATGAGAAAGCGCTGGAGTCTTGCCAGAGCAGTGGGGTACTCATTCCTTCCGGTTCATTGAAATACGCGTTTCTAGACGATCACTCCTACCCGTTCAAAGTAAACCCCCACTTTAAAACCTGGTTGCCAGTCGAAGACAACGATGAGTCATTTATCCTGATGAGACCGGGAGAAAAACCACTGCTCCTGTTTAATCAGCCTGAAGACTATTGGCATCAACCCGCGTCAGATCCGGATGACTTCTGGGTTGAAGAATGGGAAATACAATCAATCCGTTCCCTCATCGACGCGAGCAATCGTATCGGGGATCCCCGGTCCTTGGTGTTTGTCGGGGAAGAAACAGACCTCGCAAGAGAGTGGGGTATAGGGCAAATCAACCCGCAGACTTTCCTCTCCGAGGTCCACTACGGCCGTGCCAATAAAACTGACTATGAACTTGCGTGCCTGCAGATTGCAAATAATATTGCGGTACAAGGTCATCGTGCAGCGGAAGAGGCTTTTCGTCTGGGATGCTCCGAATTTGAAATACAGCACCGCTACCTGGCTGCCATTGCTCACCGGGAAAAAGAATCCCCCTATTCCGCTATCGTTGGATTGAACGAGCACTGTGCAATCCTTCATTACCAACACTACGACCGGCAGGCACCTACTACTACTTACTCGTTGTTGATAGACGCGGGTGCCAACAAGAACGGTTATGCAGCAGATATCACCCGCACGTACGCCACGGGCAACGGTCTGTTCCGGGATCTGATAAACGCAATGAATAAGCAGCAACTTGCTATCATCGACGAAATCCAACCTGGCTTGAACTATGCTGATCTGCACGAAAAGATGCACCTGAGACTGGCTGGAGTCTTGCGAGATTTTCAAATTGTCGATATGGAAGAAGCAGACATGGTGGAGAGCAATCTGACGTTCACTTTTTTACCCCATGGACTGGGCCATCTACTTGGACTGCAGACACACGATGTTGCAGGTCTCCAACAATCACCCAGAGGGGATGAAAAAGCGGCCCCTGAAAAATATCCGGCTCTCCGGTTAACCCGGACGATTGAAAACCGACAGGTATTTACGATTGAACCCGGGTTATATTTCATTCCGATGCTTCTTAACAAACTGAGACAGTCCGCACACGCCAGCCAAGTCAATTGGCAACTGATTGAAGAACTTGTCCCTTGTGGTGGCATACGGATTGAAGACAATATCGCAATGCTGGAAGGGCGACCGATTAATCTCACCAGGAATGCCTTCGATGGATGAAGGAGTACAGGACATGATCAAAATTCGTGAAGCAGAACTGCAAGACACAATTATCATTGCCAGGTTTAATCAAGCCATGGCAATGGAAACCGAGAACAAGCAACTCGAAGAAGATACCATCCAATCTGGTGTTGCTCGTATGATTACGGACAATGACCTTGGCTTTTATCTTGTCGCATTATTCGATGATGAAATTGCAGGCTGCCTGGCAATAACAAGAGAATGGAGCGATTGGCGTAATAGTCTCTTCTGGTGGATTCAAAGTGTCTACGTCGCCCAGGAATTCAGAAGTAAGGGAGTATTCAGCAGCCTCTACCAATATGTTAGCGATCTGGCAAAAAATGAAGAAGATGTTTGCGGCATACGACTATACGCTGACAAGGAGAATGAAAGAGCCATAAGGACCTACCTCAGGCTAGGCATGGTTGAAACCGACTACCGGGTGCTCGAAGAAGAATTCTGAATGGAATTAAAAAACTATAAAACTTCCCCACAGATATATGATGAGTTATTGACCCAGAAAAACAGGGCGCGGCATGGACTTGGGGACCTCGCAAAGTTCCTGAAGAAAAGTTCATTAAAGGACCTGAACACTCGCCGTCATGATGCAGAACTAGCTATCCGGACCATGGGGATCACCTTTACCGTCTACAATGAGGGTGAAAACATCGATCGTGAGTGGCCATTCGATATCATCCCGCGAACAATTATGAAAAGTGAATGGCAACGGGTCGAGCTTGGGTTAAAACAGCGACTGACCGCTCTCAACCATTTTATTACCGATGTTTATAACGACGAAAAAATCCTAAAGGACAAAGTCGTTCCCCGTGACATTCTGGCGTCATCCAGGGACTTTCGCAAAGAATGCGTGGGGGTTATGCCTGAATTTGGAGTCTGGGCACATATCTGTGGTACAGACCTGATCCGTGACACCGACGGCACCCTCTATGTCCTTGAAGACAACTTGAGGGTGCCTTCCGGCGTTTCATACATGTTGGAAAATCGCAACATCAGTAAGCGCGTCCTGCCGGAACTGTTTGAGGACTACAACATTCTTCCCATGGATGATTATCCGACCCACCTATTTGATACGTTGAGCTCTATCTCCCCAAGACCCAAAGACTTTCCCGAAGTCGTTGTACTGACACCGGGCATTTATAACTCCGCATACTTCGAGCATTCATTTCTGGCTCAGCGTATGGGCGCTGAACTGGTGGAAGGATCCGATCTCCTGGTGGGTGATGATGACTTTGTATACATGAAAACTGTAGAGGGTCTTTCCCGGGTGGATGTTATCTATCGCCGTATAAACGATCAGTTTCTCGACCCGGAAGTTTTCAACAAGGAGTCGACACTTGGCGTCAGGGGACTGATACGTGCATGGAAGAAAGGTAATGTCGCCCTCGCCAATGCACCTGGCGCCGGTGTGGCCGATGACAAGGTGGTCTATACCTTTGTACCGGATATGATTCGTTATTACCTGGATGAAGATCCCATTTTGCCCAATGTCCCGAGTTTCATTTGTTCCGAGCCGAAGCATCTTCAGCACGTGCTGGCCAATATCGAAAATCTGGTGGTGAAACCCGCCAACGAATCTGGCGGTTACGGCATGTACATCGGTCCCCGGGAAAGCAGGCGCCGCACAGCAGAGATGAAACGTTTGATTAAATCGAATCCAAGAAATTATATCGCACAGCCCATTATCAACTTATCTACGGTACCGACACTGTGCGAATCCAGCATAGAACCGAGGCACGTCGATCTGCGCCCTTTCATCCTGCAAAGCGAAAGGTCCTTTGTCACCGCCGGTGGCCTCACTCGCGTTGCACTGGTAAAAGGCTCCTTGGTGGTCAATTCATCACAGGGTGGCGGCAGCAAAGACACCTGGATAATTGAAGATACAAAGAGGTCCGGATAGCCATGCTCTCTCGTGTAGCAGAAAGGATGTACTGGTTTGGACGATATATCGAACGTGTAGAAAACACCGCACGCCTGATCAACGTCAATACCAACCTTATGCTCGACCTGCCTAAGGTGAAATATATCTGGGGAAGTTTAATCAGCATCACTGGTTATGAAGAGCAATTCGCCAATCGCTTCAGTTCCGCCGACGAACGAAATGTCGTCAAGTTCCTGCTGGAGGATGAGTCCTGTTCTATCAGAAAGTCAGTGACCATGGCCAGGGAGAACGCCAGAACCAGCCGGGAAATTATGCCTAATGAAGCCTGGGAGAAAGTTAACGAGTTGTATCTGTATCTGAATAAAAATATCAACCACGGTGTTAAACGAGATGGCCGACATAAGTTTCTTATCGACGTAATGAATCAATGCTATGAGCTTACTGGTTACCTGGTAGGTAGCATGAGCAGTGACATCGCCTATTACTTTATCAAGATAGGCCGCAACCTTGAGCGTGCAGACATGACCACTCGCATACTTGACGTGGGATGCCTGAACCTTCTCAACCCTGATCATCCTGAAATCACCGAGTATGAAAATATTCTCTGGATGAATGTCTTAAAGTCCCTGACCGCTTACCAGATGTATCGACAACATGTGCGAGTCAGGGGCCGAGGGGTAAACGGCGAGGACGTTGTTGATTTCATGGTCAAAGACCAGAAGTTCCCCCGCGCTGTGTTGCACTGTCTGGGAGAAGTACAGCGCTGTTTTGAAGCACTGCCCAATGCCGAGCATCCGCTAAGAAGCGTGACCCGCTCACAGCGCATGATTAACAAAAATGACGTGATTGTGTTGTTAAATAGTGAGAATTTGCACGCGTTTATTGATGACGTGCAACTGGACTTAAACGATATCCATGAACAGGTGGCAACCACCTGGTTCAGTCATGAATTAGGCGGACCCTAATTCTCAGCTGACTGATCCCATGACTTGCTCCAGGCTATCGGTGGCAGGTTGTTGAATGCCTCCCGCAATCGATCATGCCAGCTAGAAGTCAACTGCCTGAGATATTCACTGGATTCTTCGAAACGATATCTCTGCTCGACACTCATGCTACCCGACTCATACATCAGGACTTCTATCGGCGGTCCCACACTGAGATTACTGCGCATGGTGGAGTCCATAGAGACAAGCCCGCAAAGCGCAGCCGTTTCCAGCGAAATATCAGGCCCAATAATCCTGTCCAGAATGGGCTTGGCGTACTTACTCTCTCCTATCTGCAGGAAAGAAGTGTCTTTTGAAGTTGTGATGTGGTTTCCCTGGGGATAAACAAGGAAAGCAGCATGTTTTTGAGCGGACAATTGGCCGCCGACAATAAAACTGGCTTCATATTTTGCGCCACCACCGGTGTGTTTCTCTTGCTGTTCAAGGCTGATCGCACCAACATAATCAGCCGCATCTTCCAATGATGGGATGGTCAGGAAATTTGTTTGTGCCCTCTGCTCGATGTCTTTTTTTAGCTGGCCGATAACCCCCTGAGTGGTCGCAAGATTTCCCGCGGAAAGAACGACAATCTGGCGCTCACCCTCATGACCAAATGTGAACATTTTTGAATAAGTAGAGACATTATCGACACCGGCATTAGTCCGGGAGTCACTGACAAAACAGAGTCCGGAATCTATCCGGATCGCAACACAATAGGTCATGAATTATGCGGACTCGTATCGATGCTACATGGTTGCGGTGGCATTAGCGGAACCGAGAGAACCCGCGAGGTAAGTCTCGATCTTATCTTTGGCGATATTATCTGGATCACTAAACTGTATACCCACTCCAGGCGTGTGAGGACTCTTTACGCCTTTCTTGGCAATCCATACAACTTTCCCAGCCACGGGAATTTTCTCTGATTCGTCCATGAGATTGAGAAGGATGAACACGTCATCACCTAGTTCGTATTCAGTACGGTTAGCAATGAACAATCCGCCATTTTTGATAAAAGGCATATAGTAGTTGTGTAAGACGACCTTATCCTTGATCGTCAATGCGATCATGGTCTTCTTGGCACCGCCTCTCGCTAATTTAGCCATTCAGCCTACTCAAAACTTTAATCGAGGGAAATTCTGCCTGATGCCCTGCCTACAAGCAATCTAAACTCTATTATTAGATCCTTCGGAACTAGCTAGCTCATCCAACTTGATCAACAATGATTCCAGCAGTAGCGTCGGGTTGGGGTTGGAACTACCGGTTACCGCACGTCGACACATATTTACACAGTCGATAACCAACAGCATTGCCGTGCAGCTAAATTTGTTACTAATGACATTAATAAACGACTCCATGTCTTTGTTTATTAAGGTATTATTTGAACTTGATAGAGTCAGCTTTAGGGCATCTGAAAAAAGACCATACAACACATCATAGATCTCAACCGGATATTCTTTACTTAGCAGACTCGCTGCAGCAGCTACCGCCGTAACCTTGCCCTGGATCAGACCATCGGTAGCACCCATGATCCGTGCTCTTCTGTTCAGGTAATCGCCGTCAAATTGCTTCACCACCTTCATTGGCGCACCTGCAGCCAGCGCCAGAAGCAGAGAGATGTCCACATCAGAGTCAGAACAGGATTGCAGCCACGGGATCGCCTCTTCCTCGTGGGGCACCTGGAATTCAACCCGCTGGCAGCGGCTTCTAACAGTAGGAAGGAGGCGCCCCGGCTGGTCCGTAACGAGAATAAAAAAAGTATCCGGACCTGGTTCTTCCAGGCATTTCAGCAGCGCATTGGCAGATTGCACATTCATTTGCTCCGCAGGGAACAAGATGCAGACTTTACATCCTCCCTGTTGGGCGGTCTGTACTACCCATTCTGTAAGATCCCGAATCTGTTCAATCACGATTAACTTTGATTCCTCAGGGCGCACTAACCTCAGGTCCGGGTGCGTACTCGCATTCAAAAGGTGACATGATGAACATTGATTGCAAGCACTTCCACCGCCGGGCCGGGTACATAGCAGTTGCGCACCGAACGCAAAAGCGAAATCCTTTTTGCCGATGTCTTTGATCCCCGAAAAAAGAAGCGCATGAGGCAACCTGTTGGCAGTGATCTGCTGCTGCAATCTTTCTTTTTGTAATTGTTGCCACGGCAGGTAGCGAGCCCGGGGAAGTTCCAGTTCACTCATGGTCGTTTACCATCAGTGCCCGTCCATCAGGGGAATGAGAACGTCACGAATTTCCGCCTGGACCTGTTCAAGATCCTGTGCGGCATCCACAATATGAAATCGCTTATCTTCTTTCGCTCGAGTGATGAAGACCTCCCTGACCCGGTTGAAAAACTCGGTCTGCTCGCTTTCAAAGCGATCCTTTTCACCAATGTTTTCAGCCCGTGACAAACCCGTTTCCACCGGCATGTCTAGAATAAACGTGCAGTCAGGTCGAAAGTCATTTATTGCCAGTTTCTCGAGGCTGGTGATCAGTTCAATTGGTAACTCACGGCCACCTCCCTGGTAGGCATAGCTTGAGTCTGTAAAGCGGTCGCAAATAACCCACTGGCCGACTGCCAGCGCCGGTTTAATCACCTGCTCGACGTGTTGAGCTCTGGCGGCAAACAGCAGCAACAATTCAGTCACCGCAGTCATGCCGCGCTGCCTCTTGTCTAGGAGCAGCTTGCGAATCCCTTCTCCGAGTTCAGTACCACCAGGTTCACGAGTCGCCAGAAATGGAATGCCATTGCCGTCTAATATTGACTGGATAAACGCAATGTTGGTCGATTTACCAACGCCTTCTACCCCCTCAATGGTAATAAACCGGCCTCTCATGGGCGAGAACTCCTGTAGCCATCCGTAGGTCCTTCTTTTTGTAAGGGGAGTTTCTGATATCGATTGACTGCCCTATTGTGCTCATCGAGATTTAACGAAAAATAACTACTGCCGTCACCCCTGGCTACAAAGAACAAAAAGGCCCCCGGTTCAGCCCGTAACGTCGCCTGTATCGCGGCCATACCAGGCATACAAATCGGGGTTGGCGGTAATGCTTCATTGACATAGGTATTATAAGGGTGTGGTTCATTCAAGTGAGCTCTACGCAAATTACCATCAAAATTATCGCCCAGACCATAGATAACCGTCGGGTCTGACTGCAGTCGAATATTTTTCCCTAACCGGTTCAAAAATACCCTGGCGACGCGACTTCGGTCAGGGCTATAGCCTGTTTCTTTTTCAACGATGGAAGCAAGGATAAGAGCCTCATAAGGATTTTGCAAAACATCACCAATAGTCCTGGATTGCCATTGCTGTTCCATTACTGATTCCAGTTTTTTGTGGGCTCGGCGCAATATTTCAATATCATTCTCACCTTTTATATAATGATATGTGTCCGGAAAGAACTGGCCTTCAGGATGGAGCCGAGGCTTCCCCAACAATTTCATCACGCCGCGATCTGTTTCTGGCTCAAGCGTTTGGTTTATATCCGACTTCCCTCGTAGATAGTCACGCCATTGCCGGAAAGTCCATCCTTCCAGAAAAGTAATTTGCCTCTGCCTGACTTTTCCAGATCGAACAAGCAGCAACAGGTCCTTAACGTTCATCCCTGGAACTAGTTCATATTCACCGGCCTTAATCGAACCAGCACCCGACGTAACCACGCCGTAGTATCTAAACAACCTGGTGCTGATGGGCAGTAAGTCAAGTTCATTTAAATAATGAGCGATGGAGCCAATGGTAGCGCCCTTTTTCACTTCGAAGTATGTCGAACCGGAAATTGCAATCGACCGGTTCAGTTCTTTATTGATATAGGCAGACAGTGATGCCGAAATAACGATCACAAACGCGATACCCGCCAACAGGATTTTGTTCGACAGGCGCATCACTAAATTTTCTTGAAGATCAATGTGCCGTTGGTGCCACCGAATCCAAATGAATTGGTTAAGGTGACGCCAAGCCTCATCTCCCTGGCCGTATGGGGTACATAATCCAGGTCGCAATCATCGCTGGGATTGTCAAGATTGATTGTGGGTGGTGCTACCTGGTCTCTAAGAGCAAGTACCGAAATTACCGCTTCGATGGAACCGGCAGCACCCAGAGCATGGCCTATCATGGATTTTGTGGAACTAACTGCAACCTTAGACGCGTGGCGTCCCATAGTGGTCTTGATTGCTATGGTTTCAGCCACATCACCCAACGGTGTTGATGTTCCATGGGCGTTGATGTAGCCAATCTCAGAGACATCTATTGCGGCGTCGGCAATAGCATTTTTCATCGACATGACACCGCCAGCACCATTTTCTGCAGGAGACGTCATATGGCTTGCATCCGCACTCATACCGAAACCTGCTACTTCACAATAGATGTTTGCATCACGCGCTTTTGCATGTTCGTATTCTTCCAGGATCATAACTGCGGCACCGTCACTGAGAACGAATCCATCCCTGTCTTTGTCCCAGGGCCGACTGGCAAGCTCAGGCTCATCGTTTCGAGTGGATAAAGCCTTCATTGCCGCAAAACCCGCGATAGTCGTTGGTGATGTGGATTTTTCCCCACCACCGGCGAGCATGGCATCGGCATCTCCATGTGCAATCATCCGCGCTGCAATACCGATATTGTGTACACCCGTTGTGCAGGCAGTAGTAATTGCTATATTTGGCCCTTTCAGGCCGAACTTAATGGATAGATGACCAGCAATCATATTGATGATGCATGACGGTACAAAAAACGGAGAGACACGGGATGGTCCCCTGTTTAACACCACTTCATGACAAGTTTCAATGGTTACAATGCCGCCAATACCTGAACCAACCGCGACGCCAATACGATGACTATTTTCATCTGTTACTTCAAGCCCCGCGTCAACCATGGCCTGAATGCCAGTGACCATACCAAACTGGATGAAGCCATCCATTCTTCTGGCTTCCTTTGCCGGGAGGTACTCAGTGATGTCGAACTCCGGAACAGAGCCGCCAAAACGAACAGGAAATGCTTCGGTATCAAAGGTTGTAATGGGAGAGATGCCGCTCCTTCCCGCCAGCAGTCCTTCCCAGGAATCTTTGAGAGTTGAACCGAGCGGCGTGATCATGCCGAGACCAGTAACAACGACTCTTCGATTATTCAAAACGTTCTCCTACGACAAATAAAAACCGCATTCACCGGAGTAAATGCGGTTTTACTTTTTACATAAAGCCGCCCAGGGCTGTTTGAATTGGACGATTATGAATGAGCTTCAATATAGTCGATTGCTTCCTTAACTGTAGTGATTTTTTCCGCGTCTTCATCGGGAATTTCTGTCTCGAATTCTTCCTCAAGCGCCATGACAAGTTCGACGGTGTCAAGAGAATCCGCACCAAGATCTTCCACAAAGGAAGCTTCCTGCGTTACTTCATCCTCTTTAACTCCCAACTGTTCACACACCAGTTTCGTCACTCGTTCTACTATGGTACTCATGCTTCGGTTTACTCCTACCTATGTAATTGCAGTCAAGCTGCGCTAGTTTAATGAAATGCCAGTTACGGTATCAAGTACTTTTCCGGCGATATATCTATAACAGAGGATCTGTTAATTCATATACATTCCACCGTTGATATGGATGGTTTCGCCAGTGATATACCCTGCAGCATCACTGGCAAGAAAGGCTACAAGCGCTGCCACTTCTCCCACTTCCCCGAGCCGACGAGCAGGTATTCTGGCAAGCAGCAACTCTTTTTGCTCCTCGGGTAACAGATTGGTCATGTCGGTGGCGATAAATCCCGGCGCAATACAGTTGACTGTAATACCTCGTGAGCCTAATTCTGCAGCCAGGGACCGGCTGTATCCTTCCATACCAGCTTTCGCTGCCGCGTAGTTACTCTGCCCGGGATTTCCCGAACTTGCTACGACAGAACTGATATTGATAACGCGTCCCCACCGTGCTTTGGTCATGCCTCTCAAACATGCCTTCGTTACGCGATAAACTGAACCAAGATCGGTATTTATAACTGAATTCCATTCCTCTTCTTTCATTCTCAATGCGATGTTATCCCGTGTAACGCCTGCATTATTGACCAGCACTAAAGGTGCGGCGTGGATGTTCTTGATAGCAGCGAAGAAGGTGTCTATTGAATCAGGACTTGCAACATCCAGAAGGTATCCCTTGCCGTTACTGCCCAACAACTCCGATATGGTCTGTGCCCCAGTCTCAGAGGTCGCCGTACCAATAACTTCCATTCCCTGCTGTGCCAACAATTGAGCAATACCTTTGCCAATACCCCTGCTAGCGCCTGTGACGATGGCAACCCTGTTTTCCGGAGCCTCATTCACCTGGACAACTCCCCCATGACTGAATTGAGCGAATCGAGTGAATTGATGGTATAGGAAACCAGCGACTTATCGATACGTCGATTCAAACCAGAAAGAACCCTGCCGGGTCCACATTCAATTATTCTTGACACACCATCTGCCGCGATCTTTATGATCGTATCGGTCCATAAGACGGCGCTGTACATCTGCTTCACGAGATTTTTACGGATGTTTTCAGGATCATCGCAAAAGTCTGCATCGACATTCTGAACAATCCGGATTTGCGGGGCGTTCAATGAAACCCCGGCAAGCGCATCTTCCATCTGGTCTGCGGCAGGTTGCATCAACGCGCTGTGAAACGGTGCGCTTACGGACAACGACATAGTGCGCTTCGCCCCAGCCTCTTTACACGCTTCGACAACTGCATCCAACGCCTCGTTTTCCCCTGCGATAACGACCTGTCCAGGTGCATTAAAGTTAGCTGCCTGTACGATTTTGCTGCCGGAAAGATCGGCACAGATAGCCTTCACCTCTTCATCTTTAAGGCCAAGGACTACCACCATTCCGCCCTCACCAACGGGTACCGCATTTTGCATAAACTGGCCACGTTTCGAGACAAGAGAGACAGCGTCAGAAAATTTCAAGACTGACGCCGCAACCAGTGCGGAATATTCGCCAAGGCTATGACCTGCAACGACATGGGGAACGGATACACCTTTTTCCAAAGCCAGGCGCCAGAGACCAACTGAAGCTGTTAACAGTGCAGGCTGGGTAAACTCGGTTCGGCCCAGCTTCTCGGAAGGTCCTTCCTGTACCAACGTCCACAAGTCATACCCAAGAACCGCAGAGGCTTCTTCGAAGGTTGCCGCCAATGCAGACTCCGCGTCCCCCAACATGCCAACTTTTTGGGAACCCTGGCCAGGAAACACATATGCCAGTTTACTCATGTCCCTTCTCTCTTGTTGCGCGGAGAATTCCCTGGACTAGTCGCCCGCAGTATGGACGACTTTCTTACCGCGATAAAAACCATCTGCAGTAACGTGGTGACGTCGATGAATCTCACCAGTGGTTGTATCTTCGGATAAAGTTGGCCCCTTTAGCGAATCGTGTGAACGGCGGAGACCACGTCTTGAGCGAGTAACCTTGCTTTTCTGAACAGCCATAGCCTGCTCCTTTCCTTGTTAGTTTGTATCTTCTTGTATTACTGGCAATGCGGCAAAAGGTCGATATGTTTCCTCGATATCAACCTGTTGTGGCATTTCAACAAACACCCCACACGTCCCAAAGTTATGTCTCGGCACCATCGGCAGGCTGACTATGAACTCATCTTCAAGCAGGTCAACCAGCTTGACCAGTTTTGCGTCAATCACCAGTCCATCTTCACTCTGCTTTAAGTCAAGTAGCTCCTGCTCTGAGCTGACGAGGATCAAGCGGACCCCAATTTCCAGTGGAATCTTCAAGGACTCCAGACAGGCCTGGCAAATAAGGCTAGCTTCGAATCGCGCCTTGCCAACCACCATCGTCTGTTGCCTTTTGCGCTTCCTGAATTCAAGCCTGATCCGCGCGTTTCCAACATCGCTTTCCAGCAACCGTGCCAGCCGTGAAAATCGATGCAAAGGGATAATGCCTTGCAATATGGCCCGATCACTCACCAGCTTGCGGTGGTCGACCTGTTCTGGGAGGGGCCCTGTCAACATAAGGGGCGCATCTTAGGCATCCGACCCAGCACTGTCAAATGGTAATATAGCGCTTTATAACGATAAGGTAGCCAGGGAATTCCTTGCATCAGACCCGCCCACCAAAAATAATCCTGGCATCAACTTCGGTCTATCGAAGGGAACTCCTTGGTAAGCTAAAAATCCCGTTTGAACAGGTGGACCCGGAGATTCAGGAATCAGGCCAGGCCGGTGAATCACCCAGTAATACCGCATTACGCTTGGCTCTAGGCAAGGCCCAATCTGCGGTTCGCGGTATTGAGCCACATTCGCCGTTTATCGTTATCGGCTCTGATCAGGTTGCGCATCTGAATGAGCATAGTTTTGGCAAGCCGGGTTCATTTGAGGCAGCCACACGGCAATTGGCCGCCTGCAGCGGAAATTGGGTTTCGTTCACCACTGCAATATGCCTCATTGACGAGACGGGTTGTACCCATCAGGCTGTGGAATGTTACAAGGTCAAATTCCGCTCTTTACAGCCCCATGAAATTGACGCCTACCTTTATATTGACCGTCCATTCGACTGCGCCGGGAGCATCAAGGCTGAATCAGCAGGTATTACGTTACTGGAAGATTCCCAGGGGCGCGACATTAACACGCTGTATGGTTTACCGTTGATGCTACTGCAAGAAACCCTGGCATTATTTAACTGGCAACTTTCAACATTAAGAAATACTTACAACTAGTTGATTTTATTTGTATATATCTCATCAACTAGTCGCTGCATCTGACCATCGGCCGGTGCTTCAACTTGAATAGCGGGATAGTCTCCAAGGGCAGGGATCTCCAGCCGTGATGCATGTAACATCATCCGTTTCATTCCCCTGTGCTGCAACTTTCTGTCGGCATCCTCAAGGCCATACTTATCATCGCCCACCACCGGAAACCCTGCATATCGACAATGCACCCTGATTTGATGGGTCCGTCCGGTAATCGGCTTTGCTTCAAGGACACTAAATTCTCCATTGCGGGCCAGGCTTCTAAATTCCGTGAGACATTCCTTTCCACCAGCCTGCACCCTGCTCACTCTTTCCCCACTTCGCAGGATATTTCGAGCAATCGGTGCATTTATATGCTGTTTGCGCAGCGGCCAATTGCCATGGGTGATCACCTGGTAGTACTTTTTCAGGCCGTTCTTATGCCGCAGTTCGGCGTGTAACAGCTTTAAATGCGATCGACGCTTCGCAATCATCAGACACCCGGAGGTCCCGCGGTCCAACCTGTGGACCAGCTCCAGGTGCCGGTCCTGTGGGCGCGTATAGCGCAGGGATTCGATGATGCCAGCTGAGATGCCACTTCCACCATGGACTGCAACGCCTACAGGTTTATTTATAATTAACATTACTTCATCTTCATAAAGTATTGTTTTTTCAACATTTTTTTCAAGATAAACATTACGGGACTCGTTGGTCTCGCTGACTCGAACCGGCGGAATCCTGAGCTGGTCTCCGGCCTGCAACCGGGTACCGGGTTTTATCCGCTTTCCGTTCAGTCGCACCTCTCCCCTGCGCATGATTCGATAAATGCGCGATTTTGGAACGCCTTTGAGTAGCTTCAAGAGATAATTATCCACACGCTGTCCGGCGAAATCTTCCTCTATTTCAAGGAGTTGCACACTCGGGGGATTGATTCGATAAAAGTGGTTGAGCGGCATCTTTAGGACTGGTTACTTTGATCACACATTATTTGCTGCTATTATGGCGCGCAGACGAGTTTATACATCAACTGAATGATTCGAACCGTCTGGAACCCATTCAGCGAACAAATTATCGCATAAATGAATTTTAAGAATTCCAGCAACTATCCGGATTGGAAGCGCTGGACAAGTTTAACCGCGTTCAACTGACCGCGACTAAGAATTGTCAAATCAGTTTATTGCTACGAAAGAGCGTTTTAGGAAATAGCTATTTTGAAAGAGTATTAGTTCAACCCCCCTACTACATCAGGGAATATTCTCATTCATAAAAACCTACCGCTGTTGCATAGAAAAACAATAAACAAGTCCAGGAGTTACATCGAACACACTGTACCGTAAGCTATTTAGAACCAAAGATTTGGCGATTCACTTAAGTCGCGGCGTTAGAAACGCCCACACAGTGATATCGTAATGAAAAGAATGTTAATTAATGCAACTCACACCGAGGAGTTGCGAGTTGCCCTGGTAGACGGGCAAAAACTGTACGACCTGGACATTGAAAGCAGGGCCAGGGAACAGAAAAAAGCCAATATTTATAAGGCCCGGATCACCCGGGTTGAGCCGAGCCTTGAAGCCGCCTTCGTGGACTTTGGTGGCAATCGCCATGGCTTCCTCCCTCTTAAAGAAATTGCTCGAGAATATTTCTCTATTCCCCCCTCAAAGATCAAGGGACGGATCAACATTTCTGAGGTAATCAAGGAAGGTCTGGAGATTGTCGTCCAGGTTGACAAGGAAGAACGCGGCAATAAGGGTGCAGCACTGACAACGTTCTGCAGCCTGGCCGGTCGCTACCTGGTACTAATGCCGAATAACCCGCGTGCCGGTGGAATATCCCGTCGAATCGATGGTGAAGAGCGCGATCTGTTAAGAGAGTCCCTGGCAAAACTTGAGGTTCCCAAAAACATGGGGGTCATCGTTCGCACCGCAGGGCTTGGCAGAAGCGCCGAGGAACTGCAGTGGGACCTTAATTATCTTCTCCAGTTGGCGGAAGCCATAAAAACAGCCGGAAAAGAACAGGAAGCACCCTTCCTGATCTATCAGGAGAGCGACGTCATCATTCGTGCCATCCGCGATTATCTGCGTGATGATATTGGCGAAATACTGATCGACACCGACGAAGCACTTGAGCAGGCCAATCAGTTCGTTGAGCAGGTCATGCCCCAGTTCAAATCAAGAATTAAGCGCTACGAAAGTGATGTACCCCTTTTCAACCGATATCAGATTGAGGGCCAGATTGAATCGGCCTTCCAACGAGGGGTTACTTTGCCTTCCGGGGGTTCTGTTGTGATTGACCCGACAGAAGCGCTTGTTTCGATCGACATCAATTCAGCGAGAGCTACTCGTGGTGCAGATATCGAGGAAACTGCGCTCAACACAAACCTGGAAGCGGCCGACGAAATCTGCCGCCAGTTACGGATACGTGATATCGGCGGACTTGTCGTGATCGATTTTATAGATATGACATCGCCGAAAAACCAGCGCATAGTTGAGAACCGAATGCGAGATGCACTGCAGGTTGACCGCGCCAGGGTCCAGGTGGGCAGAATTTCCCGCTTTGGCCTGTTGGAAATGTCCCGACAAAGATTACGACCTTCATTGGGCGAAACCCACGCCATCGTTTGCCCTCGCTGTAGCGGCCTTGGTTCGATCAGGGATATTGAATCCTCTGCGCTAGCGGTCATTCGCATGGTGGAGGAAGAAGCACTCAAGGACACCAGCGCTGAAATCAGGGCATTCCTGCCCATATCTGTCGCCTCATTCCTTGTGAATGAAAAACGCAATGTGTTAAGTGAAATAGAGGAAAGAAACGACGTACGAGTGATTGTCGTTCCAGAGGCAACCATGGAGACGCCGCACTACAGAGTAGAGCGAATCCGCGCGGATGAAGGCGAAGACAGCGTGGCCAGCTACGAGATAACCAGCTCCGACGAGATGGAAGAAGCGCCACAGCCCGTCGCCAAGGCAATTGCACCTGAGAAAGCAGCGGTGAAAAGTGTTACGCCTGCAGCACCACCACCAAAACCCGCAAAGAAAAACGGATCGGGACTTCTGGCGAGTATCATTTCGATCTTCACTGCAGATGCAAAGGTAGCATCGAGACCACCTCAGAAAACAAGAGAACGTAGCGAAATCAACCGCCGAGTCGATCGTGACCAAAGTTCAAGAAACCGGCAGGAAGACAATCGAAACAAACGGCGTACCGAGCAACGTGGTAACCGAAACCGGAGCAACGAGGACAATCGTAAAAGTAACGATAGCCGTAAATCCGCTAACCGCACCGAGCGTGCAGAGCAGAATCGCGCGGGGAAACCAAGGGACAGGTCCCGTGAAACAGAACAGGCTGAGAAGAAAGGAGAGGACAAACGAAACCAGGGAAATCGGGAACGTGGTCAGCAAAAACGCCGCAGTCGGCCGGTGGAGTCTGCGCGTGCGAGCGAAAACAGCAAGCCATCGCAGCATGAGGCTAAGCGTGAAGTAAAGAAAGATCCGAGCCCACCAGCCAGTCGTCCGGAAATAACTGCAGAAAAGCCGAAGGTACCTGCAGCCGAACCAGTTATTGCAAGCAAATCTATTGAAACGACTGAAAAGCCTGCAGAGCAGGTGGTTCATGCATCGGAACGTGGTCGGGCAGACAACGACCCTCGAAATAAACCTGCCCCTGTATCTTCAGGACCGGTGCTGGTTGAAGCACCAGTAACACCCCAGGTTGAAGTGTTGGAATTTGTTGAGCCAATCATCAACTCCACCCACCCCAGCACCCGTGGTCGTGCTGCAAATGATCCCAGAGGTGGTGGCGTGGTGACTGATACGGCTTCATCCGAAGCAGAACAAGAAAATTCGCCGGATGCGAGCCCGGTAGAAACTCCAGATAACGCTTCGATAGAATCCACGGACATTACGCCGCCGGATGATGAGCCGCAAAAAGCGTCAGAATCTGAGCAACAAGCTGGTTAGTAGAATACGGGTTCTATCTCTAGTCGAATACCGAACTCAGCTAGAACCTGTTTTTCAACCCTTGCGCCCAGCCCCAAAACATCCCCGCTACTGGCATTTCCCCGGTTCACGATGACCAGGGCGTGCAGTGTTGAAACCGCAGCATCACCGATGGACATACCCTTCATTCCCGCCTTCTCGATTAGCCAGGCAGCGGGTATTTTGTGGACGCCGCTCTGCAGTTGACGCGAGGGTACATCCGGCCATCGCTGCTTGAACTTCTCCAATTTTTGAGACTGCATCTCTGGATTTTTGAAGAAACTACCAACATTGCCCTGCTTGTCCGGGTTGGGAAGTTTTCGCTTCCTGACCGCGATCACTGCATCACTTATGTCCGTTGCTGTTGGTATTCCTTCCCCCAGACTCTCGAGTTCATTTACGACATCCTGATAATTCAGGATCGGGGTAAAATCCGAACAGAGCCGTAAGGTGATATGTGTTATGGCCATTCGGTCTTTAAGTTCATCCTTGAAAATGCTGTGGCGATAACCAAAACAGCAGTCGCTACTAGTAAAGTTGATTTCTTCACCGGTTGAGAGGTCTGTTGCCTCAAGTTCCACGAATACCTGGTCCAATTCCTGGCCATAGGCGCCAATGTTCTGAATCGGCGCGGCCCCGGCAAGACCTGGAATCAGGGACAGATTTTCGAGGCCGAACAAACCTCTCTGCAAAGTATGCCGCACCAGCCAATGCCAATTTTCCCCTGCACCAACGGTGACTTTTTGACCATCGACCTGTACACCGCGGAAATCTAGCATCAAAACCAACCCGTCAAAATTCTTCGTAAATACAATATTACTGCCGCCTCCAAGCACGAGAATTCTTAGTTTTTCCTCTCTGGCGAACGCCAGCACTTCTGACAATTCCTGCTGGCAATGGGCTCTGCAGAAGTAACGAGTGGAAATATCAAGACCAAGTGTGTTGTGTTTGGCTAGACTGAAATTTTCCTGGAGTTGCAAATTAACGATACCGTCTGTTTTCCACCGGATTATACCCGCTACTTAGAGGTGTTTTTTAGTGAGGTATACTGCCTGCTCACTTTCACACCTGTTTGGAAAAAACTTCATGGATTTACAAAACAAGGTTGCGTTCATCACTGGGGGTGCATCCGGATTGGGCCGCGCAACCGCAGACAACTTTATAAACGCTGGCGCTAAAGTCATGGTATTTGACCTAAATGAGGAAAACGCCCAGAAAGCAGCAGAAGATCTAGGTGATAACGCCAGCTGGGCAGCGGGTGATGTTGCAGATGAAGAAGCCGTCAAAGCAGCAATACAGAAAACTGTCGATGCATTGGGAGGTCTACATATAAACGTCAATAGCGCCGGAATCGGAGCTGCCGGTAGAACCGTTGGAAAAAACGGTCCTATGCCACTTGAGGCATTCGAATTTGTATTGAGAGTTAACCTGATAGGAACATTCAACTGCCTGCGGTTATGTGCCGAGGTGATGCAGAACAATGAACCAGTCACAGAAGATGGTGAACGCGGCGTGATTGTGAATGTGGCTTCAGTTGCAGCATTTGATGGCCAGATAGGCCAGGCAGCCTACAGTGCAAGTAAAGCAGGTGTTGCTGGCATGACCTTGCCAATTGCCCGCGATCTGAGTCGACAGGGTATTCGGATTGCAACTATCGCGCCCGGTATATTCGAAACTCCAATGATGCAGTTTGCACCACCCGAGGTACGCGAACCCCTTATCGAAATGACGCAGTTCCCAATGCGGCTGGGAGATCCCACTGAGTTCGCGCAGACTGCCGCCTTTATCGTTAACTGCACTTATATCAATGGAGAAGTTATCCGCCTCGACAGTGGCATTCGCATGGCGCCACGGTGACCGAAGCCGCCCTCAGCTTCGGTCATGCTGAGGGCGCGAAGCATGACGAGCTTGGCGCACTATTTACTCAAGATTAGCGCGAGTACCTCGTCAAACGCATTTTCGGCAATCTGTTGCATCTCCTCATCGGTCCTGTCCTGGATCGGATGAGGGACAAAAACCTTATGGGGATCAAAGCCCAGCGATTTTGCCTGGGCGCTGGCAGCCTCTACGAATTCTTCAGATGCGACAAACCCACCGGGGAGTCCCCTTCTATCAAGATCCAGAATGTCATGCAAACTGCACGACGTACATGAACCTCAATCGGCCAGCGACTCCACAACAACGTCACATTCAGTTGCGATCTGCTGTGTCAGTTCTAGGGGAGCAACTCGAGTAAACGTTGGCTTTTTATAGCGGCGTGTTTTGATCCCTCGCTGGACCAGCAGGTCTTCAATCCGATCAATGAAGATGTCGCCACGAGCTTTGGAAATATCCAGTAAGCCCACCGTTAAACCATCCAACGAGGTTGGCCTTGGAAGGGGCTCCCGGTGCTCCGAAGCCATCTCCGAAGTCGGGTCCATTAATGTGGTGCTCATGATTAGCTCCTTTTGTTACCGTTAACTGTTTACTGGAGGTGGGAGATTTCACGGGTGACTGGAACACTGCCAATATCCCCACTGGCTCCCCATCCTGCGATTATGGCAGAGAATAGCCCTGCACTTCCGCCTGCTCTTACAATGTTCAATCCACCTTCGCGAAATTTAGGCAATGTCGCATCCCTGAATTTTTCAGGAATCCCCTCTGCAATACCGTTTGCACCGATGACGAGTTCCGCGCCGGGAATCATCAGTAATTGATTGAGCTTGTCCTTCAATTGTTGTTTCGACCAGTTTGCGTCTCTGAAAACCCTCTCATGTTCCGGCGATACAACCAGGAAGGCATCTGCTGCCATAACCAGCTTTGGATGTGAAGCGACTCTTAACCCAGCGGCAAAGGTGCGTGCTAATGATTCAGGCTCGCGGGACTTCTGATCTACAATTCCTTGCATGCCATCTGCAGCAAACAGCGTTACAGTTGACTGATCACTGGTGAAACCCTTTTCAACTGCCAAAGACTCCCAGCAGGAGTTGGTCTCGTCTTCGGCAAAACAGTAGGAATATTTGCCTGGGTTGCCAAGAACGGAACGATCTACACCTCCAGGTTTGCCACCTCCAACGTTGCGTATCACCAGTTGGAGTGCCCGCCCGATAGTGGCATTGGCGCGATTGCCCTGACCCAGGGCATTGCCTCTTGAATTCATCCCGATGGCGCGCGAAATGGGACCATTAACCAATACCATGGGTCCTGAAAAATAGGTAGTTGCCAGCAACCCATGCATACAGAATTCATCCTGCAGGGCGGCTTCAACGGCTGTAATGACAACAGGCAGGTACTCGGGTTTGCATCCTGCCATCACCGCATTAACGGCAATTTTTTCTATCGTGCATTCACCGTAATCCGGTGGCACTGTGCCGATTACTTCTACCGGATCGCGGAACGTTCCCGACAACATCCTCACTACCCTGATTTCAGTTGGAGGAACTACCGGAAAACCATCAGACCAGTCTCGGTCAAAACACGCCTCAATTTCGTCTTCTTCATCTGCCGTAATAACTCGTCTGGAGTGTAATTTGTCCTTTCCAAACTTTACCGACAATTTTTCCAGCATCCCCGGATCCATTGTCCTGGATCCACACCCGGGTCTAAAATCAGGTAGATCAGGTATCAATGATTCACCTGTTAAGGCTTCCCAGGCCTCTCTGTCCCAACCAAAGCTGCGACCAGTTTCGCTACTATGATCGTACTTGATGATGGTTGGTACTGTTTCTATGTTGAGTGACCAGGACTTTTCCAATTCGCTGTCATCAATGACACTAATTTCTGGCGGGAAATTCGGGTTATCCTGAGAATATACTTCCAGGTCAAAAAGTTTAGCCAGTTGGTTAACTACTGGAACCACCAATCGGCAAGTCGCGCAGTCTTCTTTTACAACAAGTACAAAATCAGGCATGGCCTTCTTCTTTCAAAAACGCTCTTCATCTATCAGTGCTATTGTGCGCCGTAAATCCTTCTCAGTATCTATACCTGGAGGGATATTTTCAATCGCCTGTTCAACATGTATCTCGATTCCGTGCCACAGTGCTCGTAATTGCTCCAGTTTCTCTGTTTTTTCCAGGATGCTCGGTTCCCACTTAACAAATCTGTTGAGCAGGGACACCCTGTATGCATAGATGCCCAGATGGCGCTGGCATTTAGCAAATTCAGGCAGGCTTTTTTCCAGGGTAGAAAATTCATCTCTGGGCCACGGGATAGGCGCCCTGCTGAAGTACATCGCATTGGAATTGTGATTGATCACTACTTTGACAATATTGGGATCCATCAGATCTGCAATATCATCAATGCCTTCAGATAAAGTCGCCATCTTCGAACCGGAGTCAACGAGATTATTGGCGACCTGGTTAATAACTGCCGGGGGTATCAGGGGTTCATCCCCCTGCACATTGACAACCACATGATCGTCACTAAGCTGCCTGATTGAGCAGACTTCCTGCAAACGGTCGGTGCCAGAGGGGTGATCCTCCCGGGTCAGGCAAACTTCTCCACCAAAACTTTTTACCGCAGATACAATCCTTTCATCGTCAGTTGCCACTATTACTTGAACGGCATCACTGCGAGCAGCCTGTTCATACACTCTTTGCACCATGGGTTTACCCCCGATATCGATCAGGGGTTTGCCTGGCAGCCGTATCGATTGATATCGGGCCGGTATAATAACGGTAAAGTTCAGCACTCTTACCTATCGTCAATACCCAGGGATCGAGCCTCAGACTCGAGCATGACCGGAATATCATCTCGAATGGGATAAGCGAGGTTATCTGCCCGGCAGATCAGCTCGTCTTTCTCTTTGTCATAATCAAGCTTCCCTTTACACAAAGGACAAACGAGAATACTTAGCAACTTCTTATCGAGTACCATGAACTACACCTTAGCTGTTTCGTTAGGTATCACATGAAGTGGAGTTACATTCAATCCCGTTTTGCTGAGAACGGAAGTAACAAAAACAGGAGGTAATTCCGCACCAACTTCCAAATACCAAAACTCCTGATGGACCAAATCAAGATTTAGCAATCTGCACTTTACCGCATCTTTCTCAGTCATGATGACGGGTAACGAATCTCCGAAAACCAACTCCGATAATTCAAACAAATGATGATCCGGAAACGGATGTTCAATGACCTGGTAGCCAAGTTCACGCAACATTCTAAAAAAACGGTCGGGATTTCCGATACCAGCTACCGCATGCACGCCCTGGCCAGGTTTGCCCTCTGAATGGGGCGGCTGGGACTCCTCCGTTGCTATGTTAATGATCGCGGTCGGAATCAGAATCATATGCTGATAGGACACAGGTATTTTCACATCTTCCTTGCCGTTAACGATCACAAAATCGACTTCTTTCAATCTTTCCGGAGGTTCTCGTAGCGGACCCGCCGGTAAACACAAGGCGTTACCCAACCCTTTTTCCCCGTCAACGACTGCAATTTCAACATCGCGTTGAAGAAAATAGTGCTGCAGACCGTCGTCACTGATCACCAGGTCACAATCGGTAACTTCGAGAAGACGCCTTACAGCACACACCCTGTCTGGATCTACGACAACGGTGCAATTCGTCCTGCGGGCGATCATGACTGCCTCATCACCGGCAACCTTCGGGTCTGTCTGGGCATCAACCACAAAAGGATATTGTCGACTGGCCCCCCCATAGCCACGAGAAACGATACCTGGATTCATTCCCCTGGCAGAAAACTGCTCCGCCAGCCAGATAACCAGTGGTGACTTACCTGTACCCCCGACATTGATATTTCCCACTACTATCACCGGTACAGGTGCTTTCCATGACCTTGAATCACGTTCAATACGTTGCCGTCTTATTTGCCCCAACTGGTTATAGAGAAACCCGAGAGGTCTCAGAAACTTCACCCAGGTTGCACCTGAGTACCAGGCCTTTGACAATGGATTAAAATCTTCCGAAAACCAACGACTCCGATCAGGCACATGGGGAACCGGAAGGAAATCTCCAACTGCCCGATGAATAGATGCCTCGGTTTCAGGCTTCTCCTGCCCATCTCGATTGTAAAATCCTGAGTAAAAACCTTCGTTTGCTAACAATTGTGTGTGGGTGCCCTGCTCTACGACGCGACCATTATCAATGACGAGTATCCGGTCTGCTTTTTCAATGGTTGTTAATCTATGTGCAATGATAAATGTTGTCCTGCCTTTAACCACAGCTTCAAGAGCAGTCTGAATGTACCTCTCAGATTCCGAATCAAGCGCAGATGTTGCTTCATCTAATATCAGTATTGGTGCATTTTTAAGGAATGCCCTGGCAATGACCAGACGTTGCCGTTGTCCTCCAGATAGTAAAACACCGTCATCTCCAATCACAGTGTCCAGGCCATTGTGCAACTCAGAAATAAATTCCCAGGCAAACGCCTTTTTGGCCGCTTCAATAATTTCCTCTTCACTGGAATCGGCCAGTTCCCCATAAGCAATGTTCTTAGCGATGGTATCGTTGAACAAGGTTACCTGCTGCGTGACCAGGGCGATATGTTGACGCAAATTGGTTAAAGAGAATGATTCGATTGGCTTTTCATCGAGCAAGATGGTACCGCTGGTAGGCGCATAAAAAGCGGGGATCAGACTCGCCAGCGTACTTTTCCCACTACCTGACCTTCCTACCAGGGCGATGGTTTCCCCAGGTCTGGCAGTGAAACTGATATCCTTTAGAACTTGTGGGAGATCCTCCCCATAGGAAAAGGAAACATTTCTAAATTCAACTCGTCCACTGACTGTCTCAAGTTCTAGTTCACCCTGGTCTTCTTCAACTTCCTGGTCAAACAAGTCAAAAATATCTTCAGCCGCAGCAAGCCCTCTTTGTACCGTGGCATTGACCTCGGATAACTGGCGAATAGGTTTCGCCAACAATCCACCCGTGGTGATGAAAGCAACTACATTACCTGCGCTCATGTTCGCCAATAATATCGGGTCCAATACCAGCCAAACCAGGCCCGCCAACGCTGTCGCCACCAGCAACTGAATGACTGGCGTAGAAATAGCTGAAGTGACCACCATTTTCATTGATTGGCGTCGATTGTAATGGCTGACTTTGGTAAAGCGCTGACGTTCATACTCCGTTCCACCGAAGGTCCTGACCACCCGGTAACCTTGCACTGCCTCAGAAGCAACATGAGTCACGTCACCCATTGAATGCTGAATGCGTTCGCTGATTCGGCGGAATCTCCTGCCAGTGAAGTTAACCAGCAACGCGATAAAGGGGGCCACAGCAAAAAATATCAATGTCAGTTTCCAGTTCAGGTAGAGAAGGAATGCTAGATAACCAAGAACCGTAAAACCTTCCCTGATGATGACTCGAACGGCATCTGTTGCAGCGCCGCTTACCTGCGTGACATGAAAGGTTACTTTCGCCACGAGATGACCCATGGCACTCTTGTCGTAAAACTTGCTGGGTAACTTTAATAGTTGATCGAATAGCTCGCATCGCAGATTGTGTATCAGGTTCGTAGATACATAGCTGATAAAGTAGTTTCCAATAAACGTTCCAAGACCACGGCATACCACTATGGTGACAATGGCGATTGGAATAACGGTTCGGTTTAAGGAATCGCGCTGTCCAAAAATGTCTTGCAAAAAAGCGCTGTACTCCGATTGTAAAAGCGGGTCGGGGCTTTTCACTGAATCAACGATGTAGCTAATTAATTGCAGGAAGCTGACATTTGATAGTGAATAGATAAGAAAGCCAATGATACTGACAAGGAACGCGCCCCAGTAGGGAATAACATAAGCCAGCAGGCGGCCGTATGTTTTTACATCAGAGCCGACATCAGAGTTATCGTTTTTGGTGTCTCTTTTGGTATCGTCACCCATGCTATTCGCTTGTCACCGATCGTCTTTAGCCGTTACATTCTTTGTAGTGATGCTCAACTTCACGAAACCAAGTTGTCCTGCTGCGTCCATTACGTTAACCACCGACTGGTGAGGTGTCGAGGCATCTGCAGTGATAATCATCGGCATCGCATTTTCTCCACCCGAGACCTTTTCTATCGCAGATTTCAGGCTGGCAAGGTCGCGTCGTTTCAACGTGACTTCATTGATGGCAAACTCACCAGAGCGTGTGATTGATATTTCAATCTGCTTTTCTGAATTCCTGGCAGAATCGCTACTTGCCTCAGGCAGATCAATAGACATGTGGGTTTCTTTTATGAAGGTGGTGGAGACCATGAAAAAGATAAGTAACAGGAATACAACGTCAATAAGAGGCGTTAGGTTTACATCTACCTCGGCCCTTCTGCGCCGGGCAAATCTCACCTGCTCGCTACCTGGACAATCTCTGGTTTTTTGGCATTAAGACCACTGTCCAACTTGTCTCCATTCAGGACTTCGACCAACTTTAGCGCTTCCCGTTCCATATTGATCACCAACTCATCCACCTTGCGTTGGAAATAGCGGTAAAAAAACAGGCTCGGAATAGCAACCGTTAAACCTGCTGCGGTTGTAATCAGTGCTTCAGAAATACCGCCCGCCAAAATCGCCGCATTACCAGTTCCTTCCAGACGTATAGCGCTGAATACTTTAATCATGCCGATGACCGTACCTAGTAAGCCTAACAAAGGAGATATCGCAGCCACCGTGCCCAGCGTGTTCAGGTACCGTTCCAGCTCGTGCACGACGTGACCGGCAACCTCTTCGATATTTTCCTTCATCAACTCACGACCACGACGATGACTGTATATTCCAGCCGCGAGAATTTGTCCTAGCGGAGAACCATTCCGGAGCTCCCTCAATCGCCGGGCATCCATTTCGTTGCTTTTGATCCAATTCCACACCTGGGCCAGTAAATTTCTCGGTACAATCTGATCGGTTCGGAGTGTCCAGAAGCGTTCGATGCAAATAGCGGCTGAAATAATTGAACACAAAATAATCGGGAACATCAGCCAACCACCAGCCTGGACCATTTCAAACACTAGCTTTACACTCCTGCAGCATAGAACCCGGATACTCTAACATAAATACCCTAATTTTCAGCGTAATATTAACTCGCATCGTGTAGAAATACTCAATAAAATCAAAGCATTCCATCGACACATAGATCAAAAAATTCAAGATCTGACCCTACTGACCTTGCTTAAAATCAGGCAACTATCTGGCTGTCGTGTAACGCTCCAATTTCACTGCTGGTCAATCCAAGATCCTCTGCCAGAATTTCATCGGTGTGTTCACCTAATGTCGGCGCAGCCATGGCATCAAGATTTTCAACACTGGAAAACCTGATAGGAGAAGCCGGTGCCAGGTACTCTCCAATTCCAGGCTGAGTGACCATCGAAAAAAGCGGATTATCAAGTGAGCAGTCAGTATCGTTTTCCACCATCTGCTTAAAGCTTCTGTAGGGTCCGTAGCAAACACCATGCTGGTCAAACAAAGACGAAACATGAGCGTAGTCGTGTTGTAAAAACCACGGCTCTATCAATTCGGCGATTGCCTGCCTCGCTTGAAATCGTTCCCCCTCCTGATCCAGATCCACGCCCAGTCGGACTTCCAGGTCAGCGATTGCCTGCGACAGGTTCATGGATGCGAGGATTGCCTGCCATTGTCTTAGCGTGAGCCCGACTATCATCACTCGTTCTTTATCCTTTGTCAGGAAGTCACGCCCAAAGGCGCCATATAGATAGTTGCCGACTTTTTCCCTGTCCTGGTGGTTAACCGCAACCTCCCCGATATTTCCGAGATGCCCGGTTATGGCCAGCGCCACATCTTTCAGGGCAATTTTCACCAACTGGCCTTCGCCTGTTATCCTTCGATGCCTTTCAGCAGCCAGCAGTGCGACCGCAGCCATCTGCCCGGTAATATTGTCCCAGGCTGGTAGAAGGTAATTAGCGGGTTCATCGTTGTCAGGCTTACCGTTTGCATTGGCGAAACCAACTGCACAGTTAACGGTGTAGTCCAGAGCAGAACCGCCTTTTCTATCACCGAGTATATTGATGTAAACCAGGTCTTGGCGTTTGCTTTGTAACTCATCGAAAGCCAGCCAGCCACGTTCGGGAAAGTTAGTCAGGAAAATCCCCCTGTCAGGTCCGTCGCGGCTGATCAGGGCGGTTAACAGTTCCCTGCCTTCTGGCTTCCTCATATCCACGGCGATAGAGCGCTTTCCCTTATTCATGCCTGCCCAGAAAAGGCTATTGCCATCACGGGTCACTGGCCAGCGCTTGTAATCCAGGCCACCACCAATTGGGTCAAACCTGATGACGTCCGCGCCCAGCTGCGCCAGCGTCATTCCACCGAGAGGCGCGGCAACAAACGCGCTGCCTTCGACTATACAAAGACCTTTAAGTATTCCTGCCAATTGCCTTTCTCACCTTCCCTCACCCTCGTCAACTTTTACGCAAGCAGTGCCGCCAGGTTCCAATCGAGTACCTTGATATTTCCCCCAACTCCCGACGATTCCGGGGCTTCCGGTCCCCTGGTCGCAAACACCTCAGCGTGAATTTTCGCCAGACCAAACGAGTCGGCGGGCAGAACTTCTTCAACCTGCACCACGGTATTTAGGATATCGAATTCGAACACAGGCGCGACATGATCACATTTATACCAAGCGAGAATAGTAATGATATTCGGGAAGGCATGACTAATGTGAGCGGCTGCCATCGAAATTGTGTGCCCCCCAAAAACCAGACGTTTTCCATAAACTGACCGGTCGGCATCCGTGTGCGTCATTGCCATATTTAACGTCATACGAACCAGTTCCGGTGCAAGTGTCACGGTGTCCCTGGTCTCAATCTCGAAGATGTCACCAGATCGATAGTCAACGAAGTGCTTACCGGCCAGGGCATCCCGAAAATGATCATAGTCCCATTCCGGAATATAGGAGACGAGGCTGCTATCACTGATGTCTTCCGGCATCCGTTCAAAATTATCACTACAACCTGTATCAGCTTTTGGATCCTCGCAGGGGATCATTGGACAGCGCCAGAACAGTAGCACAGTTTCATCTGTCTGATTGGTGACATGCATTTCCAGAGCGACCATGCCGGACGCCGCCCTGTCTTTTTTAATCTGGTTCTGGCGCAGCGCGACTACCCGCGTTGTCGTCTTCAGCGTGTCGCCGACATAGACAGGTCGGTGAAAATGCAATCCCCGATAAAACAGGTTACCCATGACTCGTTGCGATGGAATCGTACTCTGGCCAATGGCTAAATTACAGACCAGCGACGGATTCACCAGCGCCTTCGCGTGGCCTGTAACCCTGGCGCTCAGTTCCAGATCCAACGGTAACCTTGATCGATCAGCAAACAATGCCTGATGGATGGCGGTATGCCCCTCGGTCAGGGTTATCGCGGGAACATCATTAAACTCATCACCAACGCTAAAGTCTTCAAAATATGGCGCCTTCTTCATTTATTGTGAACGTCCCCTGGCTGTAATCGGCCACAATTCTTCAACCATCCCGTCTCTCACCGGATAATAGTAATCATACAGGTTTACGGTGGGGTCGCAGTGAGGTGTCAACATGGGTAGTTTGTCACCCAGGTTGATTTCCCGGGACGGATTTGTCAGTTGAATGATGCCGTGTTCATCGCCGCCCCAGTGAAAAATGACACCTTCGACATCCCTGAATTCCGGTGCCATCTTGTCAGAAGCAAAGGATTTGAACCCGGCATCGACCGTAATCAGTCGCTGCTGCGGTTTGCTGATGGCGGTGACCAGAACGAACAGTGACGGCTCGAAATCCTCAAACCGCTCGCTTCCCTCGCCGCCGATTTCCCGGTATTCAATATCCATGAATATATAGGACCCGGCCTGCAGCTCTGTCATCAGACCGAGGCCTGCCTCAATATTAAATGTACCCGTGCCGCCTCCGGAGAAAACAGGCACCTCGATCCCGGATTCTTCAAATAGGGTTTTTGTTTCAGCCCCCTTCCCCATGATGTGATTATATTTTCCTCGACGATTCTCGAAACCCTCTATGTGCATGCAGTGCCCTGCATACATTTGCAAACCACCGAATCTCAAACTGTCGCAGTTGTCGACAATGTGATTACCCAGCGTCAACGCAGGGTCACCCATTTCGATACCTGTTCTACCCATCCCAGGATCAAGGTCTATCAACACACTCAATTGTATGCCGGACCGCTTCGCAGCTTTATTGAACAGATTTGCAATCTCGATGTCATCGATCACCATCTGCAGATCTGGGTTGTCAACGCCAAGTGTTATTACACGATCAATTTTCTCTGGTGTCACTACAGGTGAAGTAATCAAAACATTGGTTATTCCGTTTGTCTGCATTACTTCAGCTTCACTCACCGTTGCAGCACAGACTCCTATCGCCCCTGCATCAATTTGTTTGTGCGCGATTATCGGGCATTTGTGCATTTTTGTGTGGCACCGCAGATCAATACTATTGTTACGCAAATAGGTTTGCATCTTGTCGAGATTCCTCTCGAATAGATCAAGATCAATGATTAATGCCGGAGTAGGTACTTCCTCAATTGCAACAGCATCACTTAGTTTCACCGGCTCGGCCGGGGCGCTGTTGATCGAATCTTTGATGAATTCCTGCAACGATGGCATAAAAATCTTACCCTTGAATCCCTAGTCACAATCCAGGTTGGCGCACTCCATATCTTTTTCAACCTGCAGTGTGACGTGATGGATATTGAACTTTTCCTTGAGGGAAGAACCGATAGCAGCATACCCATCTTCCGAATCCCATAAGGTATTCTCCGGCATTACCAGGTGGGCAGTCAGACAATTTTCATAAGTACTCATCGCCCAGATATGCAAATCATGAACCTGGCTAACCCCGGTAATTTCCTGCAGGTATCGATGCACAGCTTTGCGATCAATTCCCTGTGGTACAGCATCGAGAATCAAATTAACCGAGTCACGTAACAGTCCCCATGTCCCGGCCAAGATCACAAAAACAATCAGCAGACCTACCGTCGGGTCTATCCATAGCCACCCGGTAAAATAGATGACAATTGCAGCGATAACTACACCAGCCGATATCAGTGCGTCGTAGGCAAGATGCAGGAAAGCCGCTTTAAGATTAAGATCACTTTTCCTGCCCTTTACAAACAACATTGCAGTACCGGCATTGACGGCGATGCCGATACTGGCAACAATCATCATTGCGATTTCAGCGATTGGAGATGGATTCAGGAACTTTTCAACAGACTCAAAAGCGATATACAGTGCCGCAAATACAAGCACCATGGCGTTAATGATGGCGGCCAATATTGTCGTTCGCCGGTAGCCATAACTATACAATTCGCTGGCCTTCTTGCTGGCGAGGTAAGTGGCTCCCCAGGCTAACAACAGACCCAAAACGTCAGCCAGATTGTGCCCTGCATCTCCCAACAAGCTCACAGAGTTGGCAATAAAGGCATAAAATGCTTCAACTACCGTGAACAACAAGTTTGCCGTAACGGCAATAATGAAGCTCAGGTTAACGTTTTCCAGATTCATCCCATGATCGTGGTCATGAGGAGAATCAACGGAGTGATCGTGGCCCGCGTGACTGTGCATGATGATAATTGTCAATCCTGAATCAGGTACAAGGTCAAGCTAATAATAGGTCCGCCACATAATCTGCTATTGCCAGGGAAGAAGTCAATCCGTGAGATTCAATGCCAAAGAGTTGAACTAGCCATTCGTTGCCATGAATATTTTCTCCCTGGATAACAAAGTCAGCGGGGGTCTCCGGGCCCTTGCAATTTGGGTCTGAATTACATGTCTGCCAATGGCTAACCCGACGACGCCAGCACCAACAATACAGGTATCAATATGATCCACTAGAAACTACCATCTCCAAATCACCAGCGAACATAATGAAAGCACCCAGCAATGATGTCCAATCAAAGCCATCAGAAAACACGAAACCTGTTGATTCAAAGCGGCATGGTCGATCTTGCCCTGGGTCTCCTGAAAATTGTAGTCGGTTGGTTTGCCAATTCCCATGCGCTCATCGCGGACGGTATTCACTCTTTTTCAGATCTTGCCACAGATATCATGGTGTGGTTTTTGAATCGCCTTGGCACGGAAGCGCCGGATGAAGACCATCCCTATGGTCATGCACGATTCGAAACACTGGGTGCGCTGATACTCGGCACCGTGCTAATCCTTGTCGCAGTAGCGCTTGTATACGACAGTGTACTTCGCCTGATTGACATCGAGTCGATTGTCACACCGACCTGGCCTGCGCTGGTAGCTGCGGTGATTTCCATCGCGGCAAAAGAATGGCTGTATCAAATCACCAGGAAGATGGGCGAAAAAATAAAATCCAATCTACTACTGGCCAACGCCTGGCATCATCGCAGCGATGCCTTGTCCTCGATTATCGTACTTGTGGGTGTTGGCGGTGCAATACTTGGCATCACCTGGCTGGAAATGGTCGCGGCCATGGGAGTTGCTTTCATGATCGCTCTTATTGGCTGGAAACTGGTGAAGGAGAGTGTCGAGGAATTGGTGGACACTGCACTCTCAGAAAATTATGTCGCAGACATTCAGGAAACAATTGTAAAAGCAGATGGCGTTCGCGGCGTCCACAGTTTAAGAACGCGTCGAATGGGGTCCGCGGTTATACTCGATATCCACTTGCAGGTTGACCCTGCCATCAGCGTTTCAGAGGGTCACCATATTGGTGACTGGGTCAGCCAGCAGCTAGAGAGCAAGTTCCAGGAAATCAGTGACATTACCGTCCACATCGACGCCGAGGACGATGCGGAAGGCACAACCACTGTCATGCCGCCGCTTAGGAATGAAGTTAGAACAGAATTATTAGCTGCCTGGCAAGATTATCTACGTGAGCAAGACATACAGAAATTGACCTTGCATTACCTGGATAACGTTATCAACGTTGAGATCTTTCTGCGTGAAAATCCCGCCACTGGCAAGGAAAAATTACAAGCAGATCTTATTGGAGCGTCCAGGTCCCTACGCTGGCTAGGTGAAATTCTGATCTGGTATAAATAGCTCGGGCAAACTGCCCGGCTTTGGGTGAAATTCTGATCTGGTATAAATAGGCCGGGCAAACTGCCCGGCTTTGGGTGAAATTATGATCTGGTATAAATAGGCTGGTATAAATAGACTGGGGAAAAATAGTCTAAAACCCAAGGGCGAACTGTTTTTCTCCGGCTTTGGGTGAACTTCCTGACAGAAAAGATCGTGCAACAAGTTGATCCGTTACCAACATCATTCGCAGATGGTGACAGACCACGCGTCCGGTCTTCTGTTTTTGCTTCGAATGGCGCATAAGCTTTGCAGCCTGCATCGCCATTTCCGAATGATCCATGCCAAATTCCCTAACAGATATTTCCCTGTGCACTTAATTACCTATCCATATACTGTATAAAAACACAGTATACAGATTACTGGGTATATGTACAGTAAAAATGACCTATTCTGCTGCCATTAGGCTACCGAGAATGCAAGGTCCTCACCCTGTTTTTGAACTAGTATCTTGTCTCCGGCCTTGAATACACCGGAAAGGATATCCTGAGCCAGGAGATTCTCCACATGCTTCTGGATAGCCCGTTTCAAGGGTCTTGCGCCATATACCGGGTCGTAACCGACATCCGTGAGAAACGCCAATGCGTCCTTGTCAAATTGCACACAAATATCGAGTTCCCCGATCCTGTCCTGCAGAACCCGCAACTGAATCCGCGCAATATCCATGATCTGGTCTTTGGACAAGGGATGAAATACCACAACGTCATCAACCCGATTCAGGAATTCAGGCCTGAAGTGTTGCCCGACTATGGTCATCACTGCTTCCTTCATCTGTTCATAGGAACCACCAGCCAGGTCCTGTATCAGGTCGGACCCCAGGTTAGAGGTCATTACCAGCACGGTGTTTTTAAAATCGACGGTTCGGCCATGCCCATCTGTTAAGCGACCGTCATCGAGAACCTGCAGCAAAATGTTGAACACATCTGCGTGGGCTTTTTCAATTTCATCCAGTAGGATCACCGAGTAAGGTTTACGCCTCACAAGTTCTGTTAGGTAACCTCCTTCTTCATAACCAACATATCCCGGTGGTGCGCCGATCAGCCGCGCGACAGAATGTTTCTCCATATACTCGGACATATCGATTCGTATCAAAGCATCTTCGGTATCAAAGAGGAATCGGGCCAGTGCCTTGCACAGCTCAGTTTTACCAACTCCGGTTGGACCGAGGAACAGGAATGAACCGTTAGGTCTGTTCGGATCTGACAATCCGGCACGGGATCTGCGTATCGCATTGGCAACTGCACTGACTGCCTCGCCTTGACCTACCACTTGTTTGTGAAGCTCATCCTCGAGTTGCAACAGTTTTCCTTTTTCACTTTCCAGCATCTTGGAAACGGGAATACCAGTCCATTTGGAAACCACATCTGCAATTTCCTCATCGGTTACCTTGTTGCGCAGCAACTGCATGCTTGACATATCGGTTTGTGATGCCGCCTCAAGCTGACTGTCAAGATTGGGGATTACGCCATATTGCAATTCAGACATCTTTGTAAGGTCACCTGCCCTGCGTGCAGTTTCAAGGTCTAGTCGGGCCTGCTCCAGGTCCTCTTTGATCTGCTGCGCACCGTGTAGTGCAGCTTTTTCTGCATTCCAGATTTCCTCCAGATCTGAAAATTCTTTTTCAATTGTGTCAATTTTCTCGACCAGGTCATCCAGACGTTGCTTTGAACCCTCATCTGTCTCATTTTTAAGGGCTTCCTTCTCAATCTTGAGCTGGATAAGACGTCGCTCGAGACGATCCATGTCCTCAGGTTTGGAATCCATTTCCATTCGAATCAGGCTGGCAGCTTCATCCACCAGGTCAATTGCCTTATCCGGGAGCTGTCGATCAGCGATATAGCGGTGGGAAAGTTTTGCAGCGGCGATAATTGCCGGATCCGTGATATCCACACCATGATGAATCTCATAGCGTTCTTTCAGTCCACGAAGTATGGCGACGGTGTCATCCACATTCGGCTCATCTACCTGGATTTTTTGAAAACGACGCTCCAGCGCCGCATCAGATTCAAGATACTGGCGATACTCATCCAGGGTTGTCGCTCCAACGCAGTGTAACTCGCCACGCGCCAGAGCGGGTTTTAACATATTCCCGGCATCCATTGCGCCTTCTGCCTTCCCGGCACCGACCATGGTATGTAATTCATCGATAAAGAGGATGACGCTACCTTCTTGCCTCGCCAGTTCACTGAGCACGGCCTTAAGTCGCTCTTCAAATTCTCCCCTGAACTTGGCACCAGCAATCAGGGAACCCATGTCCAGCGACAGGATTTTCTTGTTTTTTAGCCCTTCTGGAACTTCACCATTGACTATCCTTTGCGCCAACCCTTCTACTATGGCTGTTTTTCCGACACCAGGTTCACCGATCAACACCGGATTATTCTTGGTTCGTCGTTGCAGAACCTGGATAGTTCGCCTGATCTCGTCGTCGCGGCCTATAACCGGGTCCAGTTTTCCACTTTCGGCTTGTTCAGTCAGGTTGACCGTATATTTTTCCAACGCCTGTCGGGTGTCTTCCGCATTGGGATCATCCACCTTGTCACCACCCCTGATCTGGTCGATGACCCGGTGAAGTAAATTTTTCTGAATACCATATTTAGCGAACAGGTCTCCCAGTTCAGTCTTATCGTCCAGGGCGGCAAGTAAGACAACCTCGCTGGCAATAAACTGATCGCCCCTCTCCTGGGCATATTTGTCCGCCAGGTTCAGCAAGCGGCTCAATTCTGGTGACATCTGAATGTCTCCGAGGTTTTCCTTTATCTTCGGCAGAGCCTCGACTAGATGATCCAATTCCTCCCGGAAATTTGTAACATCAATACCCATCTGCGATAACAAGGGTTGAGTTGAACCGGCTTTTTGGTTCAGTAACGCCAGTACCAGATGTACTGGTTGCAAATAATTATGATCTTTTCCGACAGCTATAGATTGCGCCTCAGACAGCGCATCCTGTAGTTTGCTTGTAAATTTATCCATATGCGTGCTGATACTCTAATCGAATGTTCTGCCATCTATAGTGGGGGCACCCTAAATCGATTCAAGAGCCTTAACTGGCGCACCATTACTTTACTTGCTGTTGCTTTGAAGCTATTCCTATGGCACCTTGTCGGCTCTTGTAGCCAAGCTCTTTAATGTGCCAGATCTTGTAATAATGAGTCAGGAAACAGAATCCAGTTTCGACAAGGCGTCCAATACAGGATTACGCCACCTTATTAATGCTACCCGTTTTTCCCGCCAGGGACTGGTCGCCGCGTTTCGACGAGAGTCAGCATTTCGCCAGGAAATCGTGCTAATTCTTGTGTTGATTCCTCCTGGCATCTGGATCGCCGAGTCTCCAGTTGATTTCGTATTGCTGATGGCGGTATGCCTGTTGGTGCTCGTGGTCGAGCTCCTCAATTCCGCCGTAGAAGCTGCGATCGACAGAATCGGCAACAAACACCACCCAATATCAGCCCTGGCCAAGGACTACGGCTCTGCGGCAGTAATGATCTCCCTGATTATCGTCGGTATGGTGTGGTTAGTGATGCTACTCGCACGATTGGATATTTTGTAATCCGAAATGGTTGACTCTATCTGGCAATCCTTTCTGCTGATTTTTTCCATGTTTTACGTTGGAGCAACCACGGAAACCGAACCTTCACCCTACCCGGGAGATTCCGTGGATGATATTGCAGTCTGGGTAAACGCTGAAAATCCTTCACGCTCACTAATTCTGGCAACCCTGAAAAACAACAACCAAACACCATCAAAACCATTGGGGATTCTTGTTTATGACCTTCAGGGTAAGCAAATACAATTTCTGCAAGGCGGTTCCCCTAACAATATAGATATCCGTTATGGTTACGATCATGACGGGCAACAAATTCCAATTATTGCCGTCAGCCACTGGCAGCATAACGATGTCTCCTTATTAACGATCGACCCGAACAATCTAAAACTCGTACAACTCACGATCGAGAATATTGATACAGGGTTGCTTAAAGCTCGAGGTCTTTGTTTATACAAAAACAACAACCAGTTTTATTACTTCGTGATTAGTAATCTCGGTGAAGTACGCCAGTTCAGGATTCACTCCGATGCACAGTGGTCAGCCAGTCAGGTTCGCCAATTTAGCCTCGGATCAAGTGCTGAAGGCTGCGTTGTCGATGATTTTTACAACAAACTCTACATCGCGGAGGAGTCAGTTGGGATCTGGAGATACGATGCTGATCCTAAAAGCAAAACGGTTGAGAAAATCATTGACTTGAACTGGTTGAGTGCATTGAAAGCTGACCTAGAGGGCCTAGCAATTTACGATTCAGGCGATGGCAAGGGCTATCTCATCGTTTCATCCCAAGGCAACAGCAGATTTGTGATATATGACAGACTAGGCGATAAACACTTAGGCACATTCGGAATTGAACCGGCTGGTGATATTGACGGCACCTCTAAAACAGACGGAATTGATGCCTCCAGTGTCAACTACGGGTCCAGGTTTCCTTCCGGGTTCTTCATCGCACATGACGATGCCAATGAATCTCCAGAGGGTGTGCCACGACACCAGAACTTTAAAATCGTAGACTGGCGTGTGATTCAGCAACAGCTAGACAAAATCAAAATAGCAACTAGATAATGGCAGGCAAGGTTTACATCACGCCGCAGGGTGTTCGAAAACTCCGCGACGAACTGAATTACCTGTGGCGGGAAAAAAGACCTGAGGTAACACAAAAAGTATCGGAGGCGGCAGCTCTTGGCGACCGCTCGGAGAACGCCGACTACATCTACGGTAAGAAACAATTACGTGAAATAGATAAGCGCATCCGTTATCTGACAAAGCGTCTTGATAACCTGGAAATAGTCGATCGAAAGCCGATTGATCAGGACAAAATATTCTTCGGCGCCTGGATGAAACTCAAAGATGAACAGGGAGTGATCAGTCATCTACGTATTGTTGGTGCTGATGAGTTTGACTTGAAAAAAGGATGGATCAGTCTGGAATCACCGATGGCAAAAAGCCTGCTTGGTAAAAGCAAAGGAGCCAACGTGATCGTTAAAAGACCCAAGGGTGATATCGAAATGACGATCCTGGACGTTAGCTACGATCCATGGACTGACACGTAACAAACTATTTGCACCGGTCACTGATGATGCGCTACGAAAGAAACAACATTAAAACGATGCGGGGATACGTTTCCGGGGAACAACCTGAAAATGATAAATCTGTAAAGCTCAACACCAATGAGAATCCCTATCCGCCAGCACCCGAAATCCAGCAGGTAATTGTAAACTTCGACGTTAAGGTCCTGCGTCGTTATCCACCGGCTCGGGCAGATAAATTTCGGGACCTAGCAGCTTCACTGCACAAGGTTGACCGACACAACATCATTGCCACCCGGGGTGGAGACGAACTTCTGCGGCTGTTAATTACAACTTTCGTTAATCCAGGCGAAGCGATTGCGATGACCGACCCAACCTATTCCCTCTATCCGGTTTTAGCGCAGATTCAGGATTGCCCTGTTGTTACGGTTCCCCTGAACGAAGACTGGTCACTTCCAAACGACTTTACGGAACGAATCAACAAGGCGGACTGCAAGCTGACTTTCCTGGTCAATCCGCATGCCCCTTCCGGAAAATTGCTTGACACTGACACGCTTGCTTGTATCGCTTCAGAACTCGATTCAGTATTGCTTATTGACGAAGCTTACGTGGACTTTATTGACGACGACTACGATTCCATTCCACTAATTTTTGAGCAAGACAATATTGTCATCTTGAGAACACTAAGTAAGGGGTATTCCCTGGCTGGTCTTCGATTTGGCTATGGAATCGGCGCAGAACCCCTGATCAGACCAATGCTGGAAAAAACCCGCGATAGTTATAACCTTGATCTGATAAGCCAGCTGATTGCCGAGGCCGCGATTTCCAACCATGACTATGCAATGGAGAATTGCCGTAAAGTTATTGCCCAACGCAACACTCTGAGGGACTCTCTGCTTGAATTGGGCTTCAGCTGCGAGGCAACCCAGACAAACTTCCTGCTGGCAACAATCCCTACCGGATTTGCCTGTTCAGCAAAACAGCTCTATGAGGAACTAAAGACCCAGGGCATACTCATTCGCTATTTTTCTGACCCGAGGTTGATCAACAAAGTACGCATCTCTATAGGTCTGCCGGAAGAAAACAAAAAGCTGATAAACTCCATCAAGTCTTTGTAACTGGTAAGCAGAAATGACCGCAACCGTGATGATAAACCTGGGTGTTTTTATCGCGCTGGTACTTATGCTCGCACACCTCGCCGACAAGGGACTCTCATTATCCAAACGGGTCTTGTCCGGCTTGATTGCAGGTGCCGCATTCGGCCTGGCAATGCAGTTCATCTATAGCACCGGTGCCGACAGCGCAAACAGTGATGCCATCGGTGCAACACTGCTATGGAGCGACGTGATCGGCAGTGGCTACGTCAGTTTACTGAAAATGATTGTGATGCCACTGATCCTGGTGTCCATGGTTTCAGCAGTAGTTCGCATGGAGGAAATCGCAACGCTTGGGAAAATTGGCGGCATGGTGCTCGGTATCCTTATCAGCACCACCATGATTGCTGCATTGGTTGCGATCACCATTACCAACCTATTTGGTCTGACCGCGGAGGGACTAACCCAGGGTGCAAGAGAACTTGCGCGGGCGGAAGTACTTGAAATCCGCCAGGCTTCGGTCAGCGACCTTAGTTTTCCGGCGATCATTGTCAGCTTCATTCCACAAAACATTTTCAGTGACCTGGCGGGCTCACGACCCACATCAATCAGTGCGGTAGTGATATTTGGTGTACTCACAGGAATTGCAGGGCTGCAGATAACCCGTGACAACCCGGA
>JAPUGI010000205.1 GCA_027292925.1 Gammaproteobacteria bacterium | reverse complement strand
GGTGGTAAGGGGAAGTCGCTTGCAAAACTAGCTCGGTCCGGACTGCCGGTTCCCACTGGTTTTGTCCTAACAACGAAAACCTATCGTGACTTTGTAGCAGCAAACGATTTGCAGCCGGGAATTACGTCGGCAGTTACAGAGGCAGCAGGTACGGACGCCACTTCATTCGATGCTGCATCGGTAAAAATCAAATTGTTGTTTGAAGCATCTACCATATCGGACGAAATTGCCACATCAATCAGGCGGGCCTATGCTGACCTCGGTGAAGATCTCGCGGTTGCAGTGCGTTCTTCAGCGACGGCAGAAGATCTACCGAATTTGTCCTTCGCCGGTCAACAAGACACCTATCTGAATATTTGCGGCCAAGATGCACTGTTGGAAGCTGTTCGTTGTTGCTGGGCATCTCTTTGGACAGCGCGTGCAATTGGCTACCGGCAACAGATGAATATCGATCAACAGGCAGTAGCGATGGCTGTGATTGTTCAGGTCATGGTGCAAGCTGATGTCTCTGGCATCGTGTTTACTGCGAATCCAGCGACTGGTGATCGATCTGAAATAATTGTCAATGCCAGTTTTGGACTAGGTGAATTAATCGTTTCAGGGGAGGTAACGCCTGACACCTTCGTGGTGGATAAAACAAGTCTTGAAATAAAAAAGACTGATCTTGGCACTAAGGAGGAAATGACCGTATCAAATGGGGATCAGGGTACAACCATACAACCCGTACCTGTTGCCAAACGAACCGGGTTGTCACTGGACACCGATCTCTTAAGTAATCTCGCCTCATTGAGCCTCAAGGTAGAACAGCTCTTTGACGGTGTCCCCCAGGATATCGAGTGGGCGGTATTGGATGGCCAATACCATTTATTGCAATCCCGGCCCATCACTAATTTGCCAGCAGCACCCCTGCAAGATGTTCGCTGGGATCCACCTTACAAGGGCGGCAAGTTGATTCGACGGCAGGTGGTTGAAAACATGCCTGATCCGTTATCAACTCTGTTTGAAGAATTGTATCTGCAAGTCGGCCTCGAGCATTCGATAGATAAACTGATGGCGAATTACGATGCGCCGTTTGACATTGGTCAATTCATAGTCCGGCCTATGTTTGTGACGGTAAATGGCTATGCCTATGGCCGGGCTGACTTTCGAATTCAGTGGCGACTAATATTCAAAATAGTTGGTTGGTATCGGAAGGCTCTCCCCGCGATGTTGCGGGACATCATTCCACAGTGGCGGGATGATGGTTTGCCAACCTACCTGGCTACGATCGATCAGTGGAAAACGGTTGACATCAACAGCGCAACGGATGAGCAATTGTTATCAGGTGTGCAGGCGTTAACGGTGGCAGATGCTGATTACTGGTTCAGCGTGGCGTTGGTCATCGCCATGTCCAAAGTAACCGATGGAGCCCTGCACACTTTCTTGTCAGTGCTGGTAAAAGGTGAACTCATCAGTGGTATGTTTCTGAGGGGTTTTCCTTCCAAAACCCTGGAAGCCCAGGTAGAACTTGAGACCATATCGAGCCGAATCCAGGCAGTTAGGACACTGCAGGACCTGGTTATCATCACGCCAGCGAGTGATCTGATAGAAACATTGAAACACGATGCAGATGGTTTTGCGGTTGCAGAGAATATCCAACAGTATCTGGAAAAGTATGGTCACCAGATCTACAACCTCGATTTTGTTCAGGAAACACAAATTGAAGATCCATTGCCCGTGCTCTTAAGCCTCAAAGCGCTGGTGGAGAATGTGGGATCAACCGCACAGCAGGCAGAGATGGTGCTGGCACGGGAATCTCTGGCAAAAAGAACCTCAGCATCCATCGGCCCAATTCGACGTTGGATGTTCCGAAAACTGCTTCGCTGGGCGCAAACTTACGGCCCCTACCGCGAAGAATCGTTGTTTTATATGGGTGCGGCCTGGCCAACGCTGAGGAAGCTGACCCTTGAACTAGGACGACGGCTGGCTGAGAGCGGAACCCTCCCAACACCAAATGATGTGTTCTATCTCAACAGTGAAGAGATAGTCGAAGCTTACACTGCACGCCTGCAAGGTAAGGCAGTCAACGAACTTGGTCTCAAGGCCAGGCAGCGATGGGAACTCCGTGAGGCGCGTAAGAAACTACACCCACCACCGATGGTACCTGAAGGTCGATTTAAGATTGGTCCATTTGACCTGTCATTTTTTGAAACCCAGAAGCGTAACAAGGACGATAGCAATACACTGAATGGCTTTGCGGTCAGTCCGGGAAAGGTAACGGGTACGGCTACTGTGATTATGTCTCCAGACGACTTCGAGCAGATGAAACCCGGCACCATCCTGGTCTGCCCAACGACCACTCCGGCCTGGACGCCGTTATTTTCTCAGGCGTTGGCACTGGTTACTGATATCGGCGGTATATTGGCTCATGGGTCTATCGTGGCGCGTGAATACGGTATTCCGGCTGTGATGGGGACTGGCAATATTACCCAACGCATCGTTACCGGGCGGCGAATTGCTGTTGATGGTGAAGCAGGTACTGTCACCATACTTGACTAGCCTCCGTTACCCCAGTCCTCTCCTTAAACGGCACCTTCTGATTTCATCTTTTCTAGATCTTCACTGCTATATCCCACGTCACCCAGGACAATTTCATTGTGCTGACCCAGGGTGGCTGAGGGTTCACGAATACATACAGGAGTGCGAGAGAATTTCACTGCGGGCGCCACGAGTGGCACAGTTTTCCCATCCGTCAAGGTGACCTGCTGGAGCATATCTCTTGAAGCTATGTGTTCTTCTTGAACTACTTCTTCATAGGTATTAACTCTAGTCGCCGGTAGCCCCATTTCGGCAAATGCTTGCACCACGGTATCAACATTGTTCGAAGCACAGTAATCCTTTAACAACTGATCCATTTCTTCCCTTCTGTCGACGCGCTCCGAGTTGGTGAGCGATACCAGGTCTTCCCGGCCGATATGCTTTGCGAGCCTTTGCCAATGGGCGTCCAACAATACGCCTGCAAACACATTACCGTCTTTACATTCATAGTTATTCACGGGCGAGGCAATCGCAAACTGATTCCCCCAACGTTCAGTCGGGATGCCCAACGCTCCTGATGTTGGAAAACCATCACTTTGATACAGCAGCACATCAACCAATGAGACATCAACATGCTGGCCTTCACCAGTCTGGTCACGATGGCGCAGGGCCGCCATAGCACCTAATGCACCATGCAAACCGGCCAGGTCGTCACCCAGCCAGGTCGGTGCTTTCATTGGCGTACCGTTGGGATCACCATTTATTGATGTCCAGCCACAGTAGTTTTGTGCAATAGGGTCGTATCCAACTCGATCCGACAGTGGGCCAAACTGGCCAAATCCAGAAATAGATACATAGACTATATCTGTTTTGACAGCAGCAACATGCTCGTAACCGATGCCCCAGTTATGCAAAGTCCCAGGGCGAAAATTTTCAATAAGGACGTCTGCGGTTTCAGCTAACTTCAGGAAAGCCTCCCTTCCTAGCGGATGTTGTAGGTTTAGGGACACATTCTTTTTATTTCTATTAACCGTTTCGTGAGGAATAGTCAGCGTGGAATCAGGCAAGACCGGTGGCAATCGCCGGATGACCTCTCCTAAAGGATGTTCCACCTTTATAACCGTTGCCCCAAAATCGGCTAAAACACAACCAGCCATGGGCCCTGCCCAGGTTGTGGTAGCCTCAAGGACAACGACTCCATTTAATGGCCCGGGCAGGTCATCGCGTGAATTTTTGTAAAAAGCAGATTTTTCCATCTGTCCTCCGAGCAAATCGACCATTGGCGAAATACATGATGAAAGCACGTACAGAGGAACCTCTCAACACCATCCCCTATTATGTATGCGTGAAACCACAAGTGGATTCAAGCCCGGCACAAGATGTCGGGCGTTCATCCTCCCGAGTTTGCCGCCTGCTTTTCAATATGAATTTCCCGCAGCAGCAAAAACAGCGGTAATCCCAGCGAGACACCAACTGTTAATGTCCCTACCGTGGGCATCCAGAGTCGTTGTATCTTTAGTTGCCTGCCTTCATAGAAAATGAACTGGAGTAAAACTATTGCAGAAACAATGACATCCAGCCAGGCGAATGCGCCTATCCGTAGCTGCGCCGCTTCCTGAAAGAGCAGAACCGGATCAATTCCATGATCTATCAACCACGGGAGAAATTGCCAATAAGGTAGCGCAACTCCTAACACGCAAAATACTATATAAAACTTTTTCATGGGAATACCTTAGTAGATGCAAAGATTTAACTTCTATTGGATGAAAAATTCTCGGGCAACGCGTTTCCCTAGTCGGCTAGCGCCTGCTGAAGATCAGCAAGTAAATCGCTGACATGCTCAAGGCCTACCGAGATTCGCAGCAGATCCGTGGGCGTTTTACCGGTTGTACCTTCAACCGGCGCCCTGTGTTCGATCAGGCTTTCAACACCTCCGAGACTGGTCGCCTGGGTAAATATCCTCGTGCCAGAGGCAACCCGTGCGGCAACATCTGCCCCACCTTTCACCTGGATAGACAACATTCCACCAAAATCTGACATCTGCTTGACGGCAAGCTGGTTTGCGGGGTGGCT
>JAPUGI010000204.1 GCA_027292925.1 Gammaproteobacteria bacterium | reverse complement strand
GGGCTCAGAAGTGTGCCTGGACTTACTGACCTGAACCCCAGTACCCCGCTAAAGGGTGCGCGAATAAACCGGTCATCCAGTCGGGCCATGATGGCCTCCAGCCTGGCTTCAGAAGTTTGCATTCGAGCTTTTTCAACATCTAACCGGGTTTCCGAAGCCAGTCGCTGCTCTATCAGGTTTTCTACACGTTTGAATTGGCGGGTCGATTCATCGACTGCCGCTTGTGCTTCGGCCAGCTGAGCAGTCTCTTCTGAATTAGTGAGCTCAACGAGTATCTCCCCCACCTCAATGTACATTCCATCTTCAAAGTTTACTTTGCGAACCGTGTCCGTGACCTTGGAGGTGAGGGAAACAGACTCGTTCGCTTTCGCAGTACCGATTGATTCAACTTCGTCAACGATGATGTGCATTTCTGCGGGTCGTGTAACGACAATAGTAGTACCGCCACCCCACTGGCTACTGGACTGCTGATTTTGTCTGTCAACGTAGACATTTACGGAATACCCGATAACGACCACTATTAAGGTGACAAATGTAAACAGTACAGGGTGTCCTTTGATAAATTGCAATTCCGTCGCCTGGGTTAAAAATGTATTGTCTTAGTGAAGTATGTTAGATAAAACCTAACCGACGTCACAATACTCACCAACACACAGTCATTTCAACCAACGGCTGCGATGCCTGGTCAAATGATCGCCATAATTCTTCAAGTCTATCCATGGAGCCGGGTAGTATCAGTTGTGGTGTCAGTTCTGCAAATGGGCGTAAAACATAGGCGTTCAATCTGATTTCAGGTCTGGGTAGTTCGATTCCACTGTGTGTACCAACCAAGTCATCGTATATCAGGATGTCAATATCCATAGTTCGAGATGAATACTTTTCCAACTCCCCTACGCGTCCATGGTTCTTTTCAATTTCCTTCAAGCTCAATGATAAGTCGGTTAGACTCTTGTGAGTCATAATGCCCACGACAAGGTTCAGAAAAGGAGGGCCGCAGAATCCAATGGCCTCACCTTGATAGGTCCTTGATGTAGTCATCTCCCGGTGTAATGTCTCCAGGCTTTTTAACGCGCTCCCAATGTTAAGTTCGGCATCTATGTTGCTTCCGATACCCAGGAAAACCTGATGTAGGTATCTGGTCAAATACGGCCTCGTTCAATTATGACACCGACATCCCTGGAACCCCTGATCGCGCCCGGTTTACTTAATGTAAGTTTTAACCAGGGAACCTGGAATTCTTCAAGTATGATTGCCGCGACGTTTTCCGCCAGTGCTTCAATCAGCAGAAACTTGCTGCTTTCGACAAATTGAATAATCCGCTTCGCGATTGTCTTGTAGTTAAGCGTGTCATCGATGTTATCGGTTTTTCCAGCTTCACGGATGTCCGTGGCCATTTCCAGGTCAATGCAGACCTTCTGGCGGACCTTGCGCTCCCAATCGTTGATACCGATGATTGTTTCGATCTCCAGCTGTTTTATGTACACAATATCCATGGTGATTCAGTCAAATTCGGCTAGCTCAGTCATTGGCCACCGTGGTTTTACATTGATGGAAAGTTGTTCGGTCTGGCCTCGTTTGAGCCGTTCAAAACCTGCATAGGCGATCATTGCTCCATTATCAGTGCAAAGACTGGGTTCCGGGTAATAGATGTCGCAACCAGACTCATCACCCATCGTTTGCAGCGTATTTCTGAGTTCGACATTTGCACTGACACCGCCTGCGATAACCAGTGTTGAAAGGCCCGAATATTCCAATGCCCGTTGGCACTTGATGCGGATGGTATCTATCACAGCTGCCTGAAAGGCGTGTGCGATATCTGCCTTGTCCTGGTCCGTGACAACGTCAAGATCATGAAGTGTGTTTAGGGTGTAGGTTTTCAATCCGCTGAAACTAAAATCGAGCCCGGGACGGTTTGTCATGGGTCGTGGGAATCTGAACCGGTCATGGCGACCCTCAAGGGCTAGCCTGGCAATCTCAGGGCCACCGGGATAACCCAGGCCGAGCATCTTTGCCACCTTGTCGAAGGCTTCTCCAGCCGCGTCATCCTGGGATTCTCCCAAAAGGGTGTAGTGCCCTGGTTTTTCACATGTTAACAGTTGTGTGTGCCCTCCTGAGACAAGGAGGGCTACAAAAGGATAGTCCGGAGGATCGGGCGTCAGCCTCGCCGCAAGCAGATGACCTTCCATATGATGAATTCCGAGGGAAGGAATATCCCAGGCGAGTGCGAGTGATTTGGCGATGCTTGCCCCGACCATCAACGCGCCGACAAGACCGGGACCAGAAGTGTAGGAGATGCCGTCTATTTCACCTGGTTTGCTGTCACTACCGATAAGCGCCTCGCGGATCATGGGTAATGTCTTGCGGATATGATCTCGTGAAGCGAGCTCAGGCACCACACCGCCATATTCTTTATGCAGGTCAACCTGGCTGTATAACAGATCCACAATCAAGCCCTGGTGCTCGTCATAAATGGCGACCCCGGTTTCATCACAAGATGTCTCAATTCCTAGAACTCGCATGATTTCCCGATTTCTCAAGAGTCGCGTATCTTACTGATTTTTCGAGAAATAATCCTCTATTTTGACTTTTGCGGCGGTTCTTGGCCCCGGGGCTGTATTTTGCAATTGTTGAATTTTGCCGTTAGAATGCACGCCCTTTCGAGATGGACCGGGACCAGTTTTAATGCCTTACGTAAAAGTGAAAGAAAACGAACCTTTTGATGTAGCCCTGAGGCGTTTCAAACGTTCCTGTGAGAAGGCTGGCGTTCTTGCGGAGGTGCGGCGTCGTGAGTATTACGAGAAACCAACATCAGTTCGAACACGTAAGGCTGCAGCTGCGGTAAAAAGACACGCAAAAAAGGTCCAGCGCGAGTCTCGCAGAATGGAGCGACTCTACTAGCGCTTGCCATCTTAGTTTCCTCAATACCCGGAAATACCATG
>JAPUGI010000203.1 GCA_027292925.1 Gammaproteobacteria bacterium | reverse complement strand
TACCCCAGGATTGCAATATGACTATCGGGATGAGTATTGTGGGCTCTGACGTGTTGGACAAGGAAATCTCGCGTCGGCATGATGTCGTCTCCGGTGAACACGATCACCTCATGGTTCGCGTGTTTGAGGGCTGCATTTCTCGCTGCCGCCGGACCGGCATGGTGTTGTAGACGCAAGATCTTGAGATTGAATGCATACGCCTTGGGATCTACGTATTCGGTGACTGGTACCTGCGATCCATCGTCAACAAGAATAATTTCGAACGTATCTCGTGGCTGACTTTGCTTGCCATACTGTCGCAACGTCTTCAGCAATTTTGTTCGGCGATTTCGTGTTGGGATAATAACTGAGAGCGAATGATACATGGCACGATTCGAACCTGGGAAATTTTTGCGGGTGGACGGACTAGAAGAGGATTCTCGCATACGTGCTATTGGCAATGTCGTTCTCTAAAGGACGGAGACTGGTGAGCATACTCATTGACATCCAACCTTTGCAATACAGTTCTCGTGATGCTGGAATTGGCGTCCATATTCGAAGTCTGCTCCGCAAACTTCGCAGACTTCAGGTGGATGTTCCTGTAACGCTATTGCTGAATGATCATGCCGGAAGAACATGTCACCTCAAACTACACCGTTCCATTGATTGGCCAAGGCAGGTTCTGCGTCGCAGCAATCGCACAGATATAACCCCGTGGCAAAATGAGAAATTTTCATATGCCCAGATATTCAATTCCGGGGAGTTCTCCGTCTACCACGCCAACAGCATTGCGGAGCCCGATCATGTCACCATCCCAGTCCCTTCATCTGGTTGCAAAGTCGTGGTAACGGTTCATGATTTGATACCCCTGATATTTCGTGACCATCATCCAGAGTACTGGACAGCGGAGATGCTTGGATACGATTATGGTAAAAGACTCGAAGATGTGCAGAAAGCGGATGCCGTTCTGACCGTCTCGGAACATTCAAAGACTGACCTTATTAGGTATCTTGGCATACCCGAGGATAAGATTCATGTCACCTACGGTGCGGTCAGCACAGACTTTCGACCGACAGAGGACAGGGAAAAAATTGAAAGGGTACGTCGGCAGTATCAATTACCTAACGAGTATATCTTGTACGTTGGCGGGTATTATGGATTTCGGAAGAATATCGCCAATCTCCTGAAAGCCTATCATCATTATGTGAACATGACTCCAAGCACTCCGCTCAATCTGGTCCTCGTTGGTGCTACCAGTAGTCGAGACTTCAAAAAATTTCATCCCTTGTGTGAAGAACTTCATTTAGATCGATATGTTCGTCTGACCGAATTTGTCGCTGAACAGGATCTCCCGGTCGTGTATTCGGAGGCGAGGGTGTTTTTCTACCCTTCCCTATACGAAGGGTTTGGACAAACTCCACTCCAGGCTATGGCCAGTGGAACCGCGGTAGTGACATCCGACAACTCCTCCCTTCCTGAGGTGACGGGAAGCGCCGCAAAAATTATTAATCCGGAAGATATTGAAGATATGGCCCAGGGCCTGTTGAGTATGTGCATGGATGAAGATCTTCAATCGAGGTTTGTTACCCTTGGGTTGGACCGTGTACGGAGATTCAGTTGGGAGGACACTGCAGCAAAAACACTGAATGTGTATCGTTCACTCATGAACTAACCAAGGTTATTCATGAGGAACGTTGCATCATCATGTTGGTCTTAATTACTTTTGTTGCCCTTGCTAAAATACTTGACGGCGAATCCCGCTTTGTTTTTTATCGGAAAGTTACATGCTAGACGCAACGTTGAACTCAGATGCCTTCGCGGTTGACTCGTAATGAAGATTGTCCAGTTGCCACAGTTGTACTATCCGTCAGTTGGTGGGGTACAGAGGGTTGTCGAAACCTTGTCAAAAGGACTTGTGGCAGCCGGGCATCACGTGACGGTTGTGACATCTAATTTGATCAGTGACGAACAGCTTTGGAAAAAGTACTACTCCAGAATGCCGGATCAAGAGATCAGGGCTGGCCAGGCGATCGTCGACGGAATCGATGTGGTCAGGTATCCGGTCAGTACCATCATTCAGAAGGTATTGTATGAATGGCCAGAGCATCTATTGAACAAGGCTGGGCTTCATCAATGGTCTGAACTACCTGCATATAGGTACTTTAGAAAACAACCCTTTTGCCCTCGAATCATACATGGTGTGATTGCTTTAAAACCTGACTTGATGGTGGCGAGTAACCTCCCGTCGCCGTTTTCCTATTATTGTTATCTCATCAACAAGTTGACCGGCATCCCGTATGTTGTCGTGCCAACACTCCATGTTGAGGCGGAGTGGACCGCCGACCCCGTGGCGATGAAGATACTGGCTCGTGCCAACCACTTGATTGCGTTAACGACATTTGAACGTGACATCTTGCGATCAGTAGGTTTGCCGCAATCGAAAATTGACGTGATCGGGCACGGCTTGGATGTCGTACAATCTGACGACGGGCCTTCTTTAACGAACAATCATTTACCGCAGGAACTTCCCCAGGTGACCTATGTGGGGCGGTTGACCAAGAACAAGGGAATCGATACGTTGATTCGAGCCATGCCCCAAGTTTGGAAGAAGATGCCGGATGCCCGGCTCGTTTTGGCAGGTGCCACCAATGGAAAGTCCGAGGCGTACCTTAATCACGAACTTGAGAGATTAGAAACAGCGGATCGATGCAAGGTGTCGGTGATAGGTGACTTTGGGGAAGCGGAGAAGTCTTCCATTTTCTCCTCATGCAGCATGGTGGCAGTTCCGTCCATTGATGAAGCGTTTGGTCTTAGTTATCTTGAGGCCTGGTCCTATCGGAAACCGGTGATCGCCGTAAGGGACTCCGCCCCGGCGTCGTTTATCGAACATGGAAAAGATGGGTTGTTGGTTCGAGTCAGAGATCCCCAGGATGTGTCTACGGCCATTCTGTCGTTGCTCGAAGATGACGCATTGAGGATACGCCTGGGGAACAATGGTTACGAAAAACTTCTGTCTGACTTCAGTCAGGAACAGATGATCAATAGAACAATCAAGGTATATGAAAAGGCTCTTTCGGCATAAACGAGCTGTGATATCGCTGGAGATGCCCGGCGATAATTGGTCTGAATTGTTTGAAGTCTATCAGCACATTGCTCGATCGGATGCAGCAAGAGTTTTGCAAGTGGCTCTATTGGCGGAATTATGACGGTTCTCGGCCATAATGAATCCCTTTGAACTAAAATCCGGCGAATCAGGAAATGCCAATCATTAACTCCGAAATTCAAAATGACTATCAATTAATAATTGGAGTTGACGCGAGATCGGCAATGGCCACGGGGCGCGGATGGCGACGGTATGCGACTCAGTTCTTGCGTGCTGCCTCAATACAGCAGCAAGTCAAATTTCGAGTTGTCCTCCCGGATAACGAATATTGTCGAACATTCGCATCAAAAATCGACGAAATAGAGTGGTTTTTCGAAGAGTTTCATTCTCGTCCTGATGAATCTGGATGCGATGTCGTTATGGGTCGAGAAGCCGAGGACATACTCGCCCAAATTGGGGGCGTCGATATTTATCATTCATTAACCCGATTCCTTGCAAGAACTCAGATTAGGCCGGTGGTGGTGACGGTACACGATATTGCACCACTTTCGAATCCACCCTTCAAAGAAGCACTTAGAGAATCTACACGAGTTGCCGTCAGACGCATGGTGGATTACGACGCGGCCGTGATCGCGGTTTCCGGTTTCACGCGGAATGAGTTACTAAAGTACACACCCATCAATGACGAACGTATACAGGTAATTTCGCCCGGATCTGACAGTTTTGATGAAACTTCATACTTTGGCATAAATAGCAATCCGGAGATTAAGATTCCTGATCGTAAATCACGAGAACGAGTGGTTTTATATATTGGCGGAGGCGGCGAAAACAAGAATCTGGCCCGCCTGATTGAATCGATCGAACTTCAGAATGAGCGTGAACCAACTGTATTGTGGATGGTAGGAGATCCCGATTGGGGATATAGCGAATACTGGACCGAAAACCAAACGACCAGGAACGTGCCGACTGTATTTCTGGGAGGGATTCCCGATGTTCAGATTCCGACAATATTCTCCCGCGCAGATATACTCGTTATGCCGTCTCTGCACGAAGGATTCGGGCTTCCATTGGTAGAAGCCATGAGATTCGGGGTGCCTGTATGTTGCTCCGATATTCCCGTTTTTAGGGAGGTTGCAGGTGGAGCAGGGTGGTATTTTGACCCTGCCGACTCTCGCTCAATGCATGAAGTTTTTACTGAATGCT
>JAPUGI010000202.1 GCA_027292925.1 Gammaproteobacteria bacterium | reverse complement strand
CAAGAACAGCTGAAGGCTCTTTATCAAGAACAGCTGAAGGCTCTTTACTAAGAACAGCTGAGGGCTCTTTATCAAGAACAGCTGAAGGCTCTTTATCAAGAACAGCTGAAGGCTCTTTACTAAGAACAGCTGAGGGCTCTTTATCAAGAACAGCTGAGGGCTCTTTATCCAACAGGTCATCGAGATTTTTGACGAAATCATCGTAGACATAATCTGCCACTTGAAAATCCCATTTGTCGAGCTGTCCAACATTTTCGATTTCCGTTAACTCTAGTGAAGATACATGGAGCCATTTCTTTTCAGCAAGCTCAACCGCTCTTACTGTAATTTTTCCACCATCATCAAGGCTGTATTCCGAACGAGACGATGAGTGCCATTTCTCTGGTGCGTGAGGTGCTACATCAATCAGTCTCACATTGACAAGCGATCTCGCAAGTGTATTGGCCACTGACGGATATCGCAGACGCCGACCTTCAGGCAGGTTTCGCAGCACCAAATTTTCCTCATCCGCGATACGTTCGACCGATATCTTGACCACTCCGGATGCATCAAATTGATCAACTTTAACGATCTTTTCAGAGTCAATATTTACAATTACCGGATCAAGCCAGGACAGTGTCGATTCGCCAAGTTCAAACGATTTGTCCGTCAACCAGACCTGGCTCTCATCCGGTCTTCTCACGAAATGGCCATCCCGACCTTGTGCTGACTTTCCAATGAGGACTGAGAAGCTATAGTCACTCGCATAACCAGATACAAGGCTCGCCTTGCTACCCTTAACGTCGATATTACGAACTTCCAGAATTGCAAAGTTTTCCGGCCTGGAAGTTTTTTTCTCAACTAGCTTCGCTTTGCTTAACTCATCCAGCAATTCCGACAACTGGGATAAGTCTGCGGAATAAAGATGTTTCTCTGAAACACCCCACCCACTGTCGAGCCTGACCAAGGAAATTGATTCTGTTGCAGTTTTTATCTCGACCTTTTCCAGGTGATTCAAGTTTTCCTTAAGTGACGCGAGCAGCAACTTGCTCTCATTCGTTGACCCAGCATCCCGTTGACCCCAGATCAATATCGCCATGGATAGGATTGCGATGCCGAGCAGCACGATAGTCTTCTGATTCATTTTCAGCCCTCCCTGCTTCGACTCATACGCAGAAAATTCACGGCCAGCAACAGCATCGTAAGCAGCAACGGCACGAGTGCAATGTTCAGGAACTTTAAAGTAGATCCCAGGGTATCAATGTCCTTATTTAACTGGTGGCGAACATCTCGTAGCTGCTTTCGGATTCGTAATTTTTCGTCTTGAAATTGCATAATTGCAGTCTCTTGTTCCGGACTGAGGCTAAGAATGTTTTCGTTACCGGTTGTTGACTGCAATTCACCTAGTTTGCGCTCTGTTTCCGCTAAGCGCGCCTGCAAATCATTGGCGTTTTGCAGGTAGCGTGTCTCCGCTTCTCTCCGCAGTTTCTGTACCACATCAAATGGTCGGGTAAACCTGCCCCTGCTTCGTATACTGATAAGCGCTGAACTGCCACCAAGATTATCCAGCGCATTAACGATGAGGTCGCCATTGTTGGCCCAGGGAGTCGCAATCTGCTGACCAAAAAAGTTCTGAACCTGAACCCAAAGTCGATCAGAGAGGATATCGGTATCAGCCACCAGGATAACATTCAAGTCCTCCGTCTCAGAAACCAGCTCCCCATCATAGGCATTGATACCATCCGGAAATGCTGACCGGGCTTTGCCGGACAGCCTGACTGCGACTAAATATCGCTCACCGGTTGGCGAAAATGTCTTCTGTAAATCTTCCGGATTACTGAGGAACTGGAATTGCAAGCTATCCAATGGCATTGAGTATTCGCTTGATTGAATTAAAGGATCAACCTGAACGGAACTTTCTTCATTAATATCTATTATTCCTGCAGTTGCAAAATTAATATTTTCCAAATCAGCCGTTACAACATCGTCAGAAGAAAAGTTGTCCGGTCCCATGCCAACGATTGCAAGATGGCGTACTGGCATTCCATCGGGTCCGCCGACAGACAAGGCTGTTTGCGAATCACCAAGCACCATATTGTCCCGCAATTGAATCCCCCAAGGCTCCATGAGTTTATTCAGGTCTGAAGCCTGTCCAGTGGGCGGGGCAGGCATCATCGGATTAGCCTGTGCCGGTCGGTCCGTTTCTGCCAACGGATCAACAAAGGCCAGCATCTTGCCTCCGGTCATAATGAACTGATCGATAGAAAACAAAAGCGCATCCGATAGGTTTTTAGGATGAATCACAAGTAGAAGATCGATTTCGTCTGATAGTTCAGTGGCATCATCTTCAATCTTCTCGATTGAAAAGAGTTGTTCAAGTTGTTGAATGACGAACCAGGCAGGAGAAGTTTGGAAAGTGCGCATGTTCACATCGCCCTGCACCGGCAAGGAAGTGAGTAACCCTACCACTGGTTTTTTGTGGAGAATTAGTCCCTGTATTAGTCTACTGATCTCGTATTCCAGAAATTCTTCCTTGTCCGGTTGGAAAAAAGGAATTATAGCCACGTCATCCAGAGCATTGGTTCCAACCAGTCCAAAATAAAGCTCATCACCTGCTGTAGAAACAGGCACACTCTGCAATCCAAATCCTGCAGCCTGGTCTTCAGATTCGGAGAATGGTTCCGGGTCTATGACTTTCAATTGAATTTTCCCCGCACCTGCAAGTGCATATTCCTGCAACAACTCCTGCACCCTTACCGCGTACGCCCTGAGGGCCGTCAGATCCCGGCTCGCCTTATCGGAGAAAAAGAAGTACAAATTGATGGGCTCATCAATGGATTGCACAATCTCCTTGCTTCCATCTGACAGCGTAAACAAACTATTTTCAGTCAGGTCCAGGCGAAGATTGCTGAACAACGTATTGTTCATCAGAGTGAACAAAAGGAAAGCAATGATTAACAAACCCAAACCGGAAGTCGAATACATTTTTCTACTCATATTCATCTCCTAATTCGCCTGTTTAAGCTCTAGAACGACCGCGGTCGTAAATAACCAAAAAACGATCATGGAAAAGAAGTACAGAATATCCCGCAATGACAGCACTCCTTTGGAAACAGAAGTGAAGTGTGTTAGGAAACTGAGACTGGCGATGGTATCCACAAGGATGGCCGGGACCCAGTCGTTAAACGCATTCAGGACTAAAGGAAATCCTGCCAATATGAACAACAGACACACGACACCACAAAGGATGAAAGCGATAACCTGGCTTTTACTTAGCGCCGATGCACATGAACCTATGGCAAGAAAGCCACCCGCCATCAGCCAGCTGCCCAGATAGCTGGCAAGGATGACCCCGTTATCTGGCTCCCCTAAATAGTTAACGGTTATCCAAAGGGGAAATGTTAGCAACAGTGCTATTCCCGTAAAAAACCACGCGGCCAGGAACTTGCCTACGATTACCTCGAGTTTTGTAAGTGGCAAAGTCATTAACAATTCAATTGTCCCGGATTTCCTTTCCTCTGACCACAACCTCATGGAGACAGCAGGCACGAGGAAAAGGTACAACCAGGGATGGAAACTAAAGAAGGGAGTGAGATCTGCCTGTTGTCGTTCATAAAAGTTACCAAGGTAAAACGTAAACACCCCGGATAAGACCAGGAATATGAAAATAAATACATAGGCTATAGGTGTCGCAAAGTAACTGGCAAATTCCCGCTTCAACACTGTATTAACTCCCAACATGGGGACCTCCCTCAGTAATTGAACGGAAAACTTCATCCAACCGTCCTTTTTCCTGGAACAGCTCGGCAAGCTGCCAATCTTCCTCCTTTACCAGGTTGGCTATCGCAGGTAGAAGACTTCCATCCTTATGTTCCGGTATCACCAACAATTCCCATTCATTTTTTTCCACACTTCTCACTACATCCAGGTCATTGAGCCTGCCAGCAAACTTTGATAAATCTTCCTGTACTTTTACTTTTAACGTAACGGCCTGGTGATAGCGGGATTTTTCCTCAAGTTCTCTCGGTGTGCAATCCGATACTATTTTACCATTCGAAATAATCGCCACCCTGGTGCACACAGCAGCGATTTCTTCCAGGATGTGAGTAGATATAATCACGATTTTATCTTTCGACAATCCGCGAATCATTTCTCTAACCTGGTACTTCTGGTTAGGATCGAGGCCATCTGTCGGTTCATCGAGAACAAGCACTTTGGGATCATGAATAATAGCTTGTGCCAGGCCAACACGCCGTTTGAACCCTTTTGATAAGGTTTCTATTCGTTGGTCCAGCACACTCTCGAGCGCCATGATTTCAGTTACAAATGCGATGCGTTCAACTCGCTCCGACTTATTGTAACCACGAACTTCCGCAATAAAATCAAGGAAGCTACGCGGTGTCATCTCCTCATAGGCGGGTGTGCCTTCGGGCAGATACCCGATCTGTTTTTGCGCGGAGAGCTTATCGGTTTCAATATCACAGCCCCAGATACTGACCTTGCCCATGGTAGGTGCGAGGAATCCAGTGAGCATCTTCATGGTTGTCGATTTACCCGCTCCATTGGGTCCGAGAAATCCAAGAATTTCACCAGGCACAATCTTGAAGGAAATATCATCGACAGCCAGGAGTTGACCGAAACGTTTTTGCAGGTGTGTAACTTCTATCATGCAGATCCTCTGTTGCAAACCCCCGAAAGGATTTTGGTTGCAGTGTATGAAAACTTCTCCACCACATAGTAAATTAGTGTTCCCCCTCAATGAAAGACCGGGAAGGGCATCAATTTACGGCCAATTCTAGGGAGCCTCTGATCAAGTCGGAATGCCGCACCAATTCAATGTCTCTGCGTGACCTGAAGCGTGCTACTGTAGGCACAACTCGCAGCTAATGGCCATAGTCCTTAGCAAGGGTTGCAACAACACGCAGAAGTGCGCTTCGGGCCGCGCCCGAAGGGGCCTTCAGCCAGAGATATTGAATTGGTGCGGCATTCCGACTTGATCAGAGGCTCCCTAATTTTTCCAGCAGTTCACATTGACGATTAGCGCCAATGTTGATACCAATAACGCTCTATCATTGAATAAGAAGATTATCGCTCCACAACGATGCAAAAATCCAAGATTACCAAGGAGGAAACTCTCTCTTTCTTACTGACCTACCTAGTCGTCGAAAAAGGCCAGGAAATGAAAATTGACCAGGTCACCCTGTTCAATCTCACCAATCTCGCCCAACAAGCTGCCGATACCATCAATACCGAAGATGGCGTGATTCCACACGAGGTGATCGAAGCCATTGCCAATGAGTTTCTTCACGACACATGAGCAGCCTGCTTGAATTTCCACCGGCAGGAATCATATTTGACCTGGACGGTACCTTACTTGATACAGAGCCACTCTATAGCCAGGCAACGCAGAAATTGCTCGACCCCTACAAGCACACCTATTCTCTTGAGTTAAAAAAAAGGTGTATGGGTGGAGACTCGAGGCGCAGTGCCAGACTAACCATCGATGAGTACGACCTGCCATTGACGGTAGATCAGTATTTGGCCGACCGCGAAGTCTACCTGCTCGAATTGTTCCCGTCATCACCAGACATACAGGGGGCCGGGGAATTTATTACTACTCTTATGGAAAAACGACTGACGATAGGGCTCGCCACCAGCTCACACAAACATCTGTGCGATATCAAACTATCAAGCAAGGCCTGGAAATCTGCTTTCCATTCAATTGTTTGTGGCGACAACGCGGCGGTGAAAAAAGGTAAACCTGAACCAGATATTTATTTGGTATGCGCTGCGGACCTCGAGTTGCCAGCCAGGGATTGCATTGTTTTTGAAGATTCACCCACCGGGATCAAAGCTGCCCGGGCCGCTGGAATGCGGGTAGTTGCTGTTAACGGTCCCTATGTAGAATTGGAAGACCTGAAAGACGCGGACATTGTGATCGATAGTTATGATGAAATTTTGCCGATTGTCTCCAGATGGCAATAATCACATGCACCGTATGATGCTGACTCCATGAGTACGAAGTGTTGACGGAATCTGGAGGTGGTCGGGGAACCTAGTCCCTGCGATCTCTGTCGAAAGTGCTGCTGGCGAGCCGGTTCCAAAATTCCATATTTTGTTCCAGTGCCTTACGCATTAGATCCAGGGGTTCAGCCCCGGAAAATTCACTCATTCGCTGGCGATATCGCTCCTGGTGCTCCAGGAAGGTCATGATACTTTGTTCGATGTATCGACTCATTACACCTTGCATGGTGTCACCATAGAAGCGAACGAGTTGCTCCAGTACACGGTTGGTCAGAATCGGTTCATGACCCTCGCCTTCCTGCTCCGAGATAATCTGCAGCAGAACTGTTCTGGTCAGGTCTTTCTCAGTTTTTGAATCAATCACAGAAATGGATTCTCCATGAAGCACAACTTTACGAAGGTCTTCTACCGTCACATATCGGCTCTGCTCTATATCGTAAAGCCGCCGATTAGGATATTTCTTGAATTCTCTCATTTCGCGAATCCTCTTAATCCCCGTCCGAATGAACATGGATTAGTGAACCCTTGTAATTTTCTATAATCAAACTTGCGCCACTTGCCGATTGGCAAAGACAGTCTGTCCGCCACAATGAAGTAAACCAGCGGATTAAAGCCCATGCCGCAATGACTCCCAATAACTTCAACGCTTTCCGCCATCGGCCCATCAACTTCCTGGCACACACGCCAGTTAACAATGCCGTCTCCCCGGGAGAAAATCGCGGTACTTGGCACGGTGGATCCTATCTTCGCGTCAGGTAATCTGTCTCGCATCTCTTCTATAGTCATGCCTGATTGCTGGTGGAATAACTTTGCCACAAGCAGGTTTGTTGAGCTGGCTTTTCTGGTGCTAAAAGGACTCCCCAATGTAATCACCTGACGGACATCATTCGGAAACCGGCGTGCAATTTCACGTGCATACACACCGCCAAGGCTTTGGCCAATGATGGAAATTTTGCACTGGTAGGTGCGCCTTAGTTGTTCGAACCTGTCTACCAGCTTTTCCTCAAGCAAATACATCCTGCCGGTGTTTCTACCTAGTTGCCAGGGCAAGGGCTCGTAACCCATTCGCAGTAAATAGCGGCGTATTACAGTCGTAGAATCATCGCTTGCCATGAATGCCGGGAGCAACAACACCGGGTGCTGATCACCTTTGGGCAGTATCGACAGGAGTGGCATGGTTGCCAGCAACGAGCCCATTTCCATCAGGGTCCGGGGTAGTTCAGTCACAGTATTAAACAGGGAGGGAGGCCTGAAACTGCGTACATCATCTTCAAATTCTTCGTACAAAACCACCTCCGCCGACAATTATTTGAACCTAGAGCAAATTTATGTTGCAACGAACAAATTCGAGTTTCGCTAACTTCTGCTTTGAAATCAAGGATTTAATCACAAACAATCACGTGGTGTGACGAAAATGATGCGCTGCACAAAATATTTTCAAAAAAAGCTTGAATTTGTTGCACTGCAATATATAATGCTGCACTGCATCATTGATGGAGCGGTAAGAACTGCTCCAATAAAACAACCTGAATACGGAGAAAATACATGAGCATCATTGAAAGACAAACTGAACTCGGAAGATCCATCGTCGAGATTAACACCAGTACCCTGAGAGAATTGGTCACATTGCAACGAGAAAACTTTGAAAAGTACTTCTCAACTAATCGCTCCTTTGGCGAGAAGTTGCCTGAAGTTAACGACGTTTCAAGTTTCGTTTCCCTGCAGCGTGAATATGGTGAAACTTTGTGGAGCAATGTTAGAGACGCTGTTGAAACTCAAAACGGCATCTTCAGCGGCGCTTTTAAGGAAACTCGCCTGGCATTCGAGAAAGCTTTTAGTACAACGGAAGAAGTCGTTGAAGAAATTGTGGCGAAACCTGCTCCAAAATCGAAGGCAAAAGCCAAGGCAAATTCTGAAGCTTCCGCCTAATCCCTAAAAACAAACCAGCAGACAGGAAAATAGCGATGAGTATCCTAGAAAGACAAGCAGATTTCGGTCGTACACTTTTTGAAATCAACCAGAACACATTTCAGGAGCTATCCCAGTCCACACAGAAAAACTTCGCCGAGTATTTTGAGCTTAACAGCGAGTTCAGCCAGAAGCTTCCCGATGTTCGTGACGTTACCACGTTCATGGAACTACAGCGGGAATATGGTGAAACCTTGTGGAGCAACCTGCGCGAGGCCACGCTCTCACAGGCTGAAATTCTTAAATCAGCCGTTGAGGAAACTGGCAATGCGGTGCGCAAGGTTTTTGCAACTGAAAGCTAGTTAGTTCCTGTCCGTGACCTAAGTAATTTGGATGACTGATGAAGGGCGTGTTTTGAATAGAACGCGCCTTTTTTTTACCCAGACAAAACCAACTGAACAAAAGCAGAGGCGCAATGCATGTTTACACAGCTAAGTCCCCAGGATGCTTCATTCCTATATCTGGAAACGCCCAACCAACCAATGCATGTTGGCAGCATTGCCATCTATAACCCGGAAACCTCCCCCTTGGAAAATTCACTGAGGAACGACTTATCAACCTTATTGAGCTCGCAACTGAAGTTGTTTAGGCTTCCAATAGAAATCGCTTAACAACCAGGGGACGAGAAGCAGATGAAAATAACAATTGATGTGGATATTACACCCGATGAGCTCAGAAGCTTCCTCGGCTTACCCAATGTAGGAAAGCTGCAAGAGCAGATGCTTAAGCGGGCACAGGAATACCTGCAAGATGCGGGGCAATCACAATATGCCGATATGGTCTCAGGAGCCATGCAACCCTTGTTTGCCTACCAGAACTGGGTTCAACGCATGTTGACCGGTGCCGATGCCAAACCTGCAGACAAAGGAGAGAAAGGGGATTCTTCCAGTGAGTAAAGGCACTGTACTTATCACCGGAGCATCGTCAGGCATTGGCGCAGCCCTGGCAAGACAGTTCGCCAAAAACGACTATGACCTTGTTATCACCGCCCGAAGGGAAAAAAGTCTCCAGGAATTAAAGGATTCTATCGATTCGGGTATCAGCATAGAGGTTGTTAGATGTGACCTCACTGATTCGAACGGCCCCGATGAGCTGATAAAGGCAATTGAAGCCAAGAGTATTGACGTCGACATTCTCATTAACAACGCAGGAATCGCAGCAAGTGGTAAGTTTGACGAGTTAGATCAAGAAGACATCGATAACCTGCTTTCCCTCAATATCCTCGCGCTCACCCGCCTAACCCGGCACTATGCTGAGATGATGGTACAAAGGGGCAGCGGCCGCATTTTAAATGTTGCCTCCGTTGCAGCATTCCAGCCAGTTCCATCAATGAACGTGTACGCAGCCAGTAAGGCCTATGTATTGTCGCTGACTGAATCGTTATCAGAAGAACTCCGGGGAACTGGAGTTTCCGTGTCTGCCCTCTGCCCTGGATTGACTCAAACAGAGATGGTTGACTCTCTTGCTGCGCAAAATGCACCTCCATTTCTAGTGTCATCAGCAGATGACGTGGCAAAAGAAGGATTTGATGCCCTGATGGCAAAGGACGTCATCCGCATACCCGGACTTGCCAACCAGGCAGCTGTTACCTGGGCACAACACCAGCCAAGATGGCTGATTCGTGGTCTTGGAGGCCTATTTTCCCGCCTAAAACCCTAGAAGACTGTCCGAGAGAACCTGGCCATCACCCCTTGATAAGTAGCAGATGTAAAGTTCATAATAGCCTTAACGGTGAAATTATCTTCTGGACTCTTTTCGTAACCGGACGTCTTATGCTGAGATATATTTTATTATCAACCTGCTTACTACTGTCTCCCCTGGCCCTCGCCACTTGTAACGATGATGCAAATACCGCCAGGCTGGAAAATCGAATTGAAGAATCGATGGCGATTCTACGAGCGTGCCTCGACGAGGAGCTGAGTAAGGTTGCACGGACCTATCTGCTAATGGGTCTGGCACAGTACGAGCAAGGTAAACATCGCAACGCCACGCAGGATTACACCAAGGCTATAGAAACAGCGCCTGACTATGTCACTGCTTATGTCAATCGTGGCTTAAGCCACGCGATGAAAGGAAGTTACAAACAAGCTCTCGAGGATTTTGAAAAAGCACTGCAGCTGGATCCTGAATATATGCAGGCTTACTACTTCCGGGGTTACGCTCATGAAAAGAATCGGAAATTCGATCTTGCTATCCGGGACTACAGCAGCGCGCTAGTCCATGTTGATGATCAGTCAGACCTTGCCACGATTTACTACCGCCGTGGACTAGTATACCGAGAGAAAGGTAACAATGAACTTGCCCTTGCAGACTACGGGCAGGCACTTCAGATCAATCCCGAATACAGTGATGCCTATTTCTCACGCGGCCTGCTGTTCCAAAAGGACAAGCAGAACGAAGCCGCGATTGCTGCTTACTCACGGGCGATCGAAATTAAACCAGACCACGCGCAGGCGTTCTACAATCGGGGGCTTCTATACCGCAAGACCGGCACCGACCACCTGGCGATTCGTGACTACAAGAAAGCGATAGAGATAAAACCACGTTATACGCGCGCTCACGTTAATCGCAGCTACGCCTACCTGATTCCATTATTGCCGCTACTTTTCGTCCTGGTGTTGGGTTAGCGAACGAACCCATCTCCACGCAGCAGGTCGAAGACTGTATTTGATTCACACCTGGGTTTTGAGGAACCGACCGCTGTCGCCATTACCTCGTTGTAAACAAGACCTTGACTAGTCGTGAATAGGATTGTGCATGAAAAAGGCAACAGCTTTACAAGGTCTGGATGAGCAGATCGAAGACATCAGGTTGTTATCCCGCCGGGGCTTCCTCGGCAAGATAATGGCCGGTACTGTCGCAACCGGTTTATTGCCAAATTTTGCCCTGGCAAAACAGTCCAAAAAACCAACCGTCAGCAAAGCAATAGCGCCTGACAACGACTCATTTTGGAATCACGTGGCAGATCAGTTCCTGCTTCGCCCTGGTGTTTCCTATATGAATACGGGAACCGGGGGGCCATCACCACGCTCTGTTTACCAGGCCCAGATTGACTCAATCCAACAGACTAACGCGGATAGGTTCAGCTACGCCTCACATGTCTACAACACCGAATTTAAAGATGCTGTGCGGGCAAAACTGGCTGGTTTCGTTGGCTGTAAGTCGAACGAAATTGCCTTTACCAACAACACTACCGAAGGGATGGTGGTGGGTACTTTTGGTCCTGACCTGAGGCCAGGTGATGAAATCATCTATACCAATCATGATCATTCCAGTGGCGGCCAACCAATTAATCTTCGCTGTGCCAGGCAAGGCACTATCCCTGTGATGGTTGATCTCTCGTCCCCGAAATTTCACCCGCCAAAAGATCCATCAGTCATTATTGCTGCCTATGAGCGGGCCATTACCTCAAGAACCAAAATGATTAGCCTGTGTCACGTCAACTATACGGATGGCTGCGTACTCCCAATCAAGGAAATATGCGATCTTGCACGGTCAAAAGGCATCCTGACGCTTGTAGACGGTGCCCATCCGCCTGGCATGTTAGACCTCGATATTTCCTCCCTGGGTTGCGACATGTACGCTGGCGCCTGCCATAAATGGATGCTGGCGGGTCAACTGACGGGATTTTTTTACGTCAGGGAATCTATGCTGGATCGCATCTGGCCAACCGTTTATTCCGGCCCTGTCAACGGTATCAACCTGTATGGCAAACCCCAGAGCGAACCCTACCTTGGCCGCTCGCAAACTGCACAAAAGTACGAGATGCATGGATCGACCAACTACTCACTGGGCATCACGATTAACGCTGCCCTGGATTTTCACAACCAGATTGGACCAGACGCCATCGAGTCACGTGATCGCTATCTGGTGGAACGGGTTCGGTCAGGGCTACAGAACGTCCCAGGCATCACCATCTTCTCATCTGAAGATCCAAGATTGTGCGCAGGTCTGGTTTCTTTCAGAATCAAGGGTGTGAAACCGAAACTGCTGTCAGAGACTCTATGGCAGCGACATCGAATCTATATCCGAAATGTGACCCACGATGACATTGACTGGGATGCCAACAGGGCTTCCATGCACATTATGGTAACCACTAGGCAGGCAGACAATCTCGTCGCCGCAGTCGAGGAAGTTGCGAAGGAACACAACGCCTAGCTGCTAAATTAGCTTCGATTTATCCTGCCCCGAGATCAGAGAGAGTTACTTAATTCAAATCTACAGTTTGTAACTGAAGCGATTCAAACCGGAGGCTAGTTTGATGACACCAACTCATCGCGTAAATTTAGACCAGGGTTATCTTTGCCTGGCAAGACGGCCAGTCCTTTGTCCAGGTAATACAAGGCAAGTTCTTCATTTTTCTCGAGTGTGGCATCAGGGTTAGCCAGCAAAACAGCCATATAGTAGTAGTAGGCAGCAATTTCATGGTCCGGCGTTTCAATGCCGAACGACTCATCAAAGGCCAACGCGATTTCCAACAACACAACGTCTGGCATGGGGTAACGAGGATTGGCGATCGAAGTCGACAGGATGGCCAGCATACCGGGGAAGGTCTGCTTTACGGATTGGAACATCTCCGCTGCTTTCAGCCCGACTCTTTCTGTGAATACATAGTGGGTGAGATGGTTCCCCAGTGCGATAAGAAGCTGATGAGAAAAATACAGCGTATTTGGATCACGAAATTCCCCGGCCATGTAGTCATCCACAAGAGCAGAGACGAAATCCTCGATTCCCGGAATCAGTTCATAGCCATCCAGACCCGGTCCGTGCTTCAGGTACAACCCATAATCCTGACCATCTGTTAACCAGGGAATACCAACCGAGGACACGGATGACAAGTTCAGCACAAAGGATTTTCTCTCCGCCACAGTTTTCCCTGGTAACTTATTGCTAAAAAACAGGTTTTCCGCTTCATATAACGTCACATCAGGGCGCAAGCCAACTACCTGGTTGAGGTAGGAAACCGGGCCGACCTGGGGATCTGAAGTAACGATCAGGTTTGATGAAGGGTCAAGACTCTGTAGCAGAATACTTGAGTAGTCATGGGCGAGCCTGTCCTCGCTGCGGTCATTCCGGTGCCAGTTCACAAGAAACATTACCAATCCAAACACCGCAACAATCAAAACCGGTATGACCTTCCTGACTGGAATACCTGAGGCCCACTGCAGCGCGAGACCTATCCACAGACTCATACAGACCCATGCAACAAGGGGATAAGGCTTGAAAACACCCCGGTGAATAAAGTCAAACTCAAAACCCAGTAAAAAGGCGAGTGCGACCGTATTACTGAGGAAGATGATGAGTATTCCTGCATTGACCAGACGAGCAACAGCAAACCCGCGCACCAAACCCACGAGGGAAACCAGGGCAAAACCATAACCAAATTGCAAAAGTGATTGAGTGGCCAGCCAGCCGACGAACTGAATTTTATCCATCAAGTCAGCGGTGGCTGATTGATCAACGCCTTGATAGGCCTCACGTGTCAAATAGGGGATGAATTCCGCAACCGTGGTAACTGGACCCGAGTAGCTGAAAATCGGATCTGACTTTAGAAATAGTGACAAATAGGGCACGAGTCCAAAAACCAACAACAGCAAACAGATGAGGCAATTGGCAGGAGATCGCAGTACTTTCCCCAGGTCCTCCACGCGAGCCAGACACACGAGTGCTAATCCAGGGAACGACAAAAGGACGATTGGCCAGTGATTTGATAGGCCAAGCCCTAAGATGAAACTCATCGTAAACAGGTGCCATTTTTGTGGTTTGTTTGCAAAACATATCGCCAGGTAAATTTCGAGTGATACCAGCAACGTATTGAGCGAATAAACCTCGACGATGATGGCCTGGGACCAAAAATCCCTGGACAATCCAAGGAGTATGCAGGTGACAGCCGCAATGAACCGATGAACGCCGAGCTGTTTCAGTATGAAATACACAACAATGCATGTGAGCGCCGCGAAAACGGCGCTCAGTGAATTTCCCAGAATCACAGGATCGACTGGCAGCCAAAACCAGGGAACGCAAAGCAAAGTAAACAAAGGATAACCAGGGGGGTGTGCAATACCATTGAAGTGACAAACCTGTAGAAACAAGCCTGAATCTTCGAAAGTGACCACCTTCGGCATGGTTAACCAGTAAGCCAACAACAAACTTGCAGAAACTAGCAAACAAATCGTGGCGTCAAGTCGTCGAGACGTCATAATCACCCAAAAGAGCCGAATTTAGAGGCACTGAAAAGATCAGAGGTCCACTATTATATCGGGCTTGCCAGACGACGGCTTCACGGATGGCCACATTGACAGGACAAACGGTGATTATCACCCGCCCTGGCTGTTTACAATATAATGTTCGCTAATATTTCAGATCAACTCGGGTTGATGACCAGGATGGAAAAAAAGTGAAAGCGGTAATATTGGCTGGCGGTCGGGGATCGAGACTGGCAGAAGAAACCGAGGTGCGCCCGAAACCTATGGTAACCATTGGGGGCAAACCCATCCTGTGGCACATCATGAAAATTTTCAGTGCTCACGGTGTTAATGAGTTCGTGATTTGCCTTGGTTACAAGGGTTATATCATCAAGGAATACTTTGCGAATTATTTCCTTCATAACTCTGACGTGACCTTCGATATGCAAACCAATGAAATGCAGGTACACGAAAACGAGGCTGAGCCCTGGAAGGTGACACTTATCGACACCGGCGAGGATTCTCAAACCGGCGGCAGATTGTTACGCGTGAAAAAGTACCTCAATGACGATGAGCCGTTTTGTTTTACCTACGGTGACGGTGTCGGTGACATCGACATCGGCGCTCTGGTGGCGTTTCACAATGCCCATGGAAAACTGGCAACCGTCAGCGCGGTACCCCCGCCGGGGCGATTCGGCACCTTGTCCCTCGAGGGCGATATGGTTAAAGAATTTCGTGAGAAGCAGGTCGGTCCGGGAAGCTATATAAACGGAGGCTTTTTTGTCCTGTCCAATGGAATTTTTGACTATATCGAAAACGACGCAACGCTCTGGGAGGACAAACCCCTCACCACCCTTGCCGCAGAAGGTAATCTCGTCGCCTACCGGCACGAAGGTTACTGGCAACCCATGGACACCATCCGGGAAAGACAATTTCTCGAAGAATATTGGCGATCCGGCGAAGCACCATGGAAGGTATGGTAGTTCCCGGTCACTGGTCCGGGAAAAAAGTCCTGGTCACGGGGCATCCCGGTTTCAAAGGAAGCTGGCTGTGTCATTGGCTCGCGCAGATGGGCGCAGATGTAGTTGGATACGCCCTGGCTCCGACTACTGCTAGCTCCATGTTCGACATCATCAGGCTTTCAGATCGGGTTGAATCGATAATCGCCGACATCAATGACCGGAAAAGACTGGAACAGGCGGTCTTACGCGCAGAGCCGGACGTCATATTCCATCTGGCCGCGCAGGCACTGGTTCGAGTTAGTTATAGCTGTCCCATGGAAACATTCCAAACCAATGTGATGGGCACAGCAAACCTGCTGCAGGCGGTATGTTCTCTTGAGCACCATTGCGATGTTGTGATCGTTACCAGCGATAAATGCTATCTCAATGTTGAGCAGCATCACCATTACGAGGAGAGCGATCCTCTTGGTGGAAATGACCCCTATAGTGCGAGCAAGGCCTGCGCAGAACTTGTTACAAGCAGTTTCCGTCACAGTTACTTCTCAGCTTCAGGTTCCCATCCCAATATCCATGTTGCAAGCGCCCGAGCGGGAAACGTCATCGGTGGTGGAGATTGGGCGGAAGACCGGCTGATTCCTGATACCATAAAAGCCTGGCTGGCCAACGACATTATAAAGGTGCGAAACCCGCAATCAGTTCGCCCATGGCAACACGTGCTGGAACCTTTATCCGGCTATCTGCTACTTGCCCAAGAAATGCGAGAACAGCGGAACCTGTGCAAGGCATGGAATTTCGGTCCTGAAAAAGAGGAAGTGATTTCGGTGACTGAATTACTTAAACTCGCCTCGGAAGTCTGGCCGGATCTTAAATTCGAAAACGGAGCAGATACTGGTCCTCCTGAAGCGGTGCTCCTGATGCTTGACCCGGGCGCAGCGAAGCAGGCCTTTAGTTGGCAGTCAAAGTGGAATGTAAAAGAAGCCGTTCAGCAGACCTTTTCCTGGTACGACGCCTGGCACCAGGGTGATGATATGATGGCATTCACGTCATCTCAGATTAGTAATTATCTAGGAAACTCCTGACCATGGAAGATCCTATACGCAATAAAATTCTCGATCTGGTTGAAGGGTTCGCCGAGCTGAAGTACTCGCAAACTGCGCACTTCACACCAGGAGAAACTCCCATCCCGCCATCCGGGAAAGTCATCGGCGCCAGTGAAATGGTTTCAATGGTGGATGCTTGCCTGGACGGTTGGTTGACAACGGGGCGTTTCAACGAAGAATTCGAGAAGAATCTTGCTGCATTTATCGGGCCGCGTCATGTACTAACGACCAATTCAGGCTCGTCAGCAAACCTGGTCGCATTCGCAGCACTAACTTCTCCAAAGTTGGATGACAGAGCGCTGCAGCCGGGTGATGAGGTAATCACTGTGGCGGCGGGATTTCCTACAACAGTGAACCCAATGCTGCTGTACGGCATGATTCCCGTCTTCATTGACATAGACATCGCCACATTCAATATTGATGCAGATCAGATCGAATCTGCAGTTACCGATAAGACTCGTGCCATTATGCTTGCACATACCCTGGGTAACCCTTTCAACCTGGGTGTGGTCAAGGAAATCGCTGTGACTCACAAGTTATGGTTGATTGAAGATTGCTGCGATGCATTGGGATCAACCTATAAAGGAAAACTGGTCGGCAATTTTGGCGACATTGGCACGTTGAGTTTTTACCCTGCCCATCACATTACGATGGGAGAAGGCGGTGCTGTATTTACGCGCTCATCAAAACTTGATCGAATCATGCAATCTATCCGCGATTGGGGCCGTGATTGCTATTGCGAACCCGGCATAGCAAATACCTGTAAGCAACGCTTCGATTGGCAACTGGGTGACCTGCCATACGGCTATGACCACAAGTACACCTATACCCACCTGGGGTTCAATCTCAAAATTTCCGATATGCAGGCAGCAATTGCCACAGCGCAATTGCAAAGACTCCCGGGATTTATTGAGCAGCGCAAAGAAAACTTTGAAGTTTTAAAAACAGGTTTGCAGGACCTTCAAGAACACCTTACGTTACCAGAAGCAACGCCCGACGCTGATCCGGCCTGGTTTGGATTCCCGCTTTGTTTGCGCGAGGATAAAAGAGTGGCGTTGATTGAATTTCTTGAGCAACGAAAGATTGGTACTCGCCTGTTATTTGGCGGGAATCTCACCAAACAACCTTACTTTAAAGGTCGGGAATATCGAATACACGGCGAACTGACTAATACAGACCTTGCCATGCAAAGGGCCCTGTGGGTGGGTGTTTATCCCGGGTTACAACCCGCCATGCTGGACTATATGATCGAATCTTTTCATGACTTCTATTCCTGAACGTGAGCCTTGAATGAAGAACAACGCTCTATCTCAATCTCCATTTTTGAAATAGTGGATATTCCGTTCCAACTCCCCCGAGAAGATTTAGATCACATCCTCGCCAGTACAGAAGATATTTTTCATTCATTGAATGGCTCACGCATCTTTATTACGGGGGGTACCGGGTTTATCGGCAGGTGGCTGTTAGCCAGTTTACTTCATGCCCGGGTTGAATCGGGTGTCAAGCTTTCCGTTGATGTTCTTACACGAAATCCCGATTTCACCCTGGCCAGGTGGCCGGTAGAATTTGCAGAGGGACAATTGCGCCTTATATCCGGTGATATAACCCAACCGCTAGAGCTTGATTCCAACCCCGACTATGTCATCCATGGGGCGGCCGATACCAGCACCTACTTGAGTCCACAAGAGGTAGGCAATGCCATTATTCGCGGCACCAGGAACATTGGAAGTTTTGCTGCAAACACAAACGTTGATCGACTTTTATTCCTGAGTTCCGGTGCTGTTTATGATGATCTTGGTTTGCACACACCTTTTTTTGAGGCTCAACTCAACTCACCGGAGCACGGGCTCGAAATAACCGATTATGGAACCTCCAAGCAGCTATCAGAAACCATGTTGAACTCCGTCCCCAATATCAGCGTGGTATCCGCCCGGTGCTTCGCTTTTGTTGGCCCTTATCTTCCGCTTGATCAAAATTTCGCCATCGGTAACTTTATCGCAGACAGCCTCAACAACAGGAAAACAATTATCCGTGGTGACGGTCTGGGAGTGCGTTCCTATATGTATACATCGGATCTGGTCATCTGGTTGTGGGAACTCCTTCTTAAGGGTGAAGCTGATACCGCATATAATGTAGGCTCAAGCATGGAAACCACCATTGCAGCGCTGGCCCATACAGTGGCTAAAGTTACCGGTAACTCACGGGGAGTAAGCATACAAAACAGAGAGAAATCATCACATCGAAGCTATTATGTCCCCGATGTCTCGCGGGCGCGGGATCTTGATCTTGACATTGACATCAACCTTGAGACCGCAATAGATAAGACTGCAAAATGGGCCGCGACGCATTCCGACTGGATGTAACTGCCTCACAGCGAAGCTCAGTTTAGAAAATTCTCGGGTAATATTTGTAAAAGAACATCAATATCAGGAGCAGTATCCAGCCCAGGTTAAAAGCGATCTTACTCCACAAAGGAATCCATGCTTCAGCCCGAATTGCTACAAACGTCGTGTTATCCGGTAACACCACACCCAACAGGGAACCGTAGGTAACAAGAGTTTCAAGCGAGAAACCATACCCATCATAGGCTTTGAGGCTGCCCGCGAAATTGGTCGCAACCGTGAGCAAACAGGTACCCTTGTTAGCAAGATTTATCTCGATGACGGTTGAATCCGGGTTGGTTCTAATATCCATGATATCGGCTGATTCACATCGGATCGTATCAAAGTCAAATCCGGCATTGACTGGATCATTTATGTCTACCAGAGCTTGCCAGCGACGTATTGCAATCGTTTTATCAACATCCTGGATTAAAGTTTCAGCGACTTCACCGATAGACTTAACTGGCTTTAATTCCCCGGAAATCCAGGCCGGTCCCAGGGTCGGTTCAAGAGAGCGTACTCTCAACTCACCCGCAACACTCTCTACTAACCAGCCCACGTTATATAGCTGGTTTAACGGATGAAAACTCCGAAGTTGCGGAGAATTATTGAATACAGCCACCGCTGGATTGTACCGTAGCCCATTGAGCTCCGAATAAAGACGACCGAAACGACCCAGGGGAAACCAGTATCCACTTAACGTGGAAATACCAATGTAATAGGCTGAGTTAAACCCCATGGTACGTAACTGGAAATTCACATAAGCACGGTGAAGCGGATCAGATAGCACTGGTGCTTGTGCAAAGACGGTCTGCTTTATTGGGATGCTGACAGCTTCGCTAATGGGGTTTTTCAAAGGTGGGTTGATTCTTTCATGGAAGGCAGAGATCGCACTACCGACAAAAAGTACCAGACAAACAAGAACGACATCTTTTCGCGACCTGTTCTCTCTGATCGAAATGGCAATGAGCAGTATTGCCATACATAGAAGCAAATCATTAAGGACTGAATCGTTGTACGAAGTAATTCCGATCAGTGCGATGAGAACTGGATATAACCATAGGTGGATTGCGCCCTTGGCTTGCAGTAAAACTGTTAACAGGGCTGCAGCACCCAACAATGTCGCGAAAATTATAACCGGCATGATAGCTCTCGCTGGAACTCGAAAGCTTTCCAGCAACGGGAGATAGTCTACTAATACCGTCGAGACAGGAGTGATATTCATGCTGACGATCATTGCTAGTACCAGGGACGCTCCCAGGCCCATCAGAAGACGAAAACTCACCTGGTTGAATCCAGTCAGGAACAACATCAATATCAGCGGGCCCAGTGGATAATTTACTTCCTGGTGTAGGAAAGCGGGGCGTTCGTCTGAAATGAAACTGGCGCTCCAGGACACAGAGCTGATCCAGTCAGCCAGGGTCGCGGTAGTGTAACCGTAGATGACCTCATTGTAAGCGGATCGCCCCATATCTTGACTAAAGGCATTGGCTGCGATTCCAGCGAATTTCGGCAGGCTGATCAGGAGAGCAACAAAAAAAATCAGTACAGGAAATGTCAGAAAGCCGAAGCGTTCCTTGATTGGAATGTTAGGTTTCGCGAATAGTACGGCGTAAACAACAGGTCCGCCAAAAAGTACGCTGTAGTAGACCATCTGGTAGCCATTGAACTGAAAGGCATGCGTAAGCGCGAGCACACTCAATAACACTGTTAGCAGAGAACGTGAATGTGTAATTTCTTCCAGTAACAACGTAGTCATACAAAGGAATACAAACAGTCCAAAAATGATATTGGTGTGCCCGTATGTTAAACGCCAGCCCAGGAGCGGGAGAAAAGCGAAAATCAAACCAATCACAATCAGAACGAATAGAGGAGTCTGCTCCGTGTTGCCAAAAACAAGCGTCGCCAACCGTAATACCGAGATTGTGGAAAAGTACGCGAACAGCACCTGAATAAAAAATATCGAAAGATTACTTATGCTAAGAGTTGAAAACCCTAAATATGCGAGCAACTGCGCGAAGGGCGGGCTTCCAACCACATCATGTACCTTCACACCTCCCTGGAGTCCAGGCCAGTACATTAGTTGCTGCCAGTTTCCACCCTTGTCAATCAAATCCCTGAAATAAATATATCCCATCTGCAGGTTGTCATGTTGATCCAACAAATAGGGTGGCCGCCAACCTATTAGTGCCCACCAGGTAAGAGGAACCATAATTAGCAGGCCAAATAACAGGAGACTGCCCTGTCTTTCATGCAGGTAGTTCAATCTACTTCCTCAGACCCGGGTGCCTCTGGTTAACGACTCGTCTCCCTGGTCCGTTAATTGAAGATTTCGCTAGGTCTTATATCATGAGCCATGGCTATAAAAAACATACTTTCCGCTCTAATGAAGCAGCCCCTAATTTACCGCCTGGTAAAGTCTGTAGGCGTTGATACCATGCTGGCGACAATGCCCGGTTTCCTGAAACTAATCGCGAGAAGTAAGGGAATAAAAGTGCAGCTCGAAGGAAAAAAGCCTGTAGAGACCATTACGCTAATAGAAGGAAATCGACACCTGAGAGTATCGTTTCGGCACCTCATATATTGTTACGACATCGTGAACAACTTCGACTATTACTTTTCCGCAGTACAAAACAAGACCATGGATGGAATACAGGTTGTAGATTATTCAAAACCTGGGATGCACACACTGACCGAACTGGATCTTGCTTTTTACTTTACATCGTTCGCTGAACCGCTCGATACAACAGACATCTACATCGAAAAAGCAGCGCTTAAAGCAGGAGATGTTGTATTCGACCTCGGGTCTTATTGTGGCGCATCGTCATGGGCCTTTTCCAAGGCTGTAGGAAGCCAAGGACGTGTCATTTCTCTCGAACCGGACTCTGAGAATTTCCAGGCGCTCAATAAAAACATTAAGCTGCACTCATTGCAAAACGTCACTCCCGTAAACAAAGGAATCTGGTCATCCACAACGAAGCTGTATTTTCAGGGTGAAGGGAATATGGGTTCTGCAATAAAATCCATCCTCGGCAGGGAGTCCAATGTCTATGAAGTCGACGTCATATCGCTTGATGATATGTGTCAGGAATACGAGGTAACGCACGTCGAATTTATAAAAATGGATATCGAAGGATCTGAAGTGGAAGTACTTGACTCCGCTTCGGATTTTCTACGCCGTTATAAACCACGTCTGATTATTGAACCTCACTTCATAAATGGCCAGATCAATACGAACCTTGTTTGTGACGCGCTTGAAAAAGCCGGTTACTCCAGTGAAGTGATACCACAGGCTGGTCTACCTTTACCGTTAGTTTATGCGGTTCCCACCTAATTTGCCTCTTCTTCAAAGTTGACTCTCTCTATCTCAACAACTAAAGGCAGTTTTCGTACATGCGTGTGTATCGAGCCGATGTACTCACCAAGCATACCCATAAAAAACAGCTGCACCGATGCAAAGAAGAAAATACCTAACAGTATCGGCGCCATTCCCAGGGTGAAACTATCCCAGTAGATCAACTTCATAAAAAAATAGAAAACCATCAGTAAGACGCTAAGAAGCGATAGTAGAAATCCAGACATGGTTAACAGCCGTAGAGGGACTTTGGAATGTTTAGTTATCCCCAACATCGCCATATCATAAAGTGAATAAAAATTGCTTTTGGTCACCCCGTGTTGTCGAAGTGGCTGACAGAATGGGATAGTCGCTATTGGGAAACCTATTTCACTCACTAGGCCACGAAAGTAAGGATACGGGTCATCAATGGTTCGTAAGATTTCAACAACCCGTTTGTCGTACAACCCGGCGCCGGTTGCATTTCTTACCAATGGGATATCCGAAATGTAATCTACAAACTTGTAGTAATAGCGTTTGATGGCTGACATTGGCCATTTTTCATTGCTTTGTGGCTTGACGAAAAGAACGACCTTAAATCCCTCTTCCCATTTTTTAACTAGCTCCGGTATCAATTCGGGTGGATCCTGCAGATCGGCCGCCATTGGGATAACGCAATCACCCTGTGCCTGCAAAAATCCATAGTAACCGGAGCGGATGGCTCCAAAATTTCTAGCATTGACGATGAGTTTAATGCGCATGTCTTTTGCGGCAAGAGATTTGATGATTGACACAGTCCGGTCGGTCGAATGATTGTCAATCAGAATATGCTCGTAATCGTAATCCGCTAGATTAACAAGGACCTCTTTGATGCGTCGACATAGCTCCTCTACGCTCTCCTCTTCGTTAAAACATGCCGTAACTATGGATATTTTTTTCATCCGTCATATGTTCCTCTTCAACCGTTGGTTTTCACCGAATTCTCCCGCCCGCATTTACCTTCAAGACCTGATTGGTAAAGACTTGATTCTCGACCCACGGGTGCAAGCCATAGCATGAAGGTTAGCTAGCAATTATACAGGCTCGACTTGCCAAGTATCGAACAAACCGAATGGCTGAGCGAAGGCCAAAACCCGTTATAATGTGAGGAAGTCGTCGCAGAAGGCAAAATGTTTATGGACAACGGGGAAAAACTCTTCACCGACTTGTTTGTGCTGGAAATGGCCAACAATCATTGGGGAGAGGTGAATCGAGGGATGGCAATAATTTCCGCATTCTCCCGAATAGTTCGCTACAACAATATAAAGGCAGCCATCAAACTACAATTTCGCGATGTAGATGCCTTCATTCATTCCGACTTTCGCGAGCGGCAGGACGTCAAGTACATAAAGAAAACGCTTGATACAAAATTGAGCAGGGATGATTACGAAACCCTGGTTCGTGCGATTCGATCATCAGGATGCATTACTATGTCCACGCCGTTTGATGATCGCTCGGTAGATCTTTGCGTCGAGCTTGGTATTGATATCATAAAAATTGCGAGTTCGGACATAAACGACTGGATACTGATTGAAAAAATAGCCACTATCCGCAAACCTGTCATTGTCTCGACAGGCGGCTCATCTTTGAAGGACATCGACGATCTGGTTACTTTTTTCTCTCGCCGCAACATTCCTCTTGCAATAAACCATTGCGTTTCCCTTTACCCTTCTGATGATGATGAACTGGAATTGAATCAAATCGATTTCCTGGTGGACCGATTTCCAGATACCGTTATCGGATTTTCAAGTCACGAACAAAACGACTGGCACTCGTCAGTCATGCTGGCATATGCAAAAGGTGCGCGCACTTTTGAGAGACATATTGATATCGATGCTGATGGCATACCCGTTTCATCCTACTGCACATTACCTCAACAAGCGGATACCTGGTTCAAAGCATGGAAAACTGCGGTGCTCATGTGTGGTGCATCGGGTAACCAGATGCGCATCCCTAAAAGAAGGGAAGTTGAGTATCTTGATCAGCTGGTTCGCGGAGTTTATGCAAAGAAAGATTTGAAGAAGGGATCTATATTAACCCTCGACAACGTCTACCTTGCGATACCTCTTCAGAAAGGTCAGATTTCATGCCGCGAACTAATGAATGGAGAGAGACTTGTGTCAGATTTACAAAAAGACAGCCCGATTCACATTGATGATGTTGATAGCCCTTATGCAAAAAATAAAACGCTGCAAGAGTTGATCTATGATCGAGGTCTTTAGAGGTTGAAGTTTACATGTCTAGCAAACAAAGCTGGATGGAGTTTCCCCGTCCCCTAAGATTTCTCATCATAGGCGGCATTAACACGCTGTTTGGTTACGGTTGCTATGCTGGCTTATTGTTCCTGGGATTCCATTACGCATGGGCTGCATTGTTTGGAACCATTCTGGGCGTCTTATTCAATTTCGTGAACACGAGTAAATTCGTTTTTGATGCAAACCCCATTAATATTAAGCAACTACAACTATTTCTCCTGGTCTACTCCCTACAATATCTGATCACTGTGTTTTTTCTTTGGCTGCTGGATCTTGCAGGCTTGAATCCATATATCTCAGGCTTAATCCTGATATTACCCATGGCTGCAATCGTTTACCTCTTAATGAAGCACTTCGTCTATAAGACCGAGAGAAAACTACATGACCATTAATCGTCGAATTCTGATCTACGGTGCAGGTGGATTGGGCGTAGAAGTACTCAACTATTTGATTTCCGTCGACAGAAAACCGGTTTGTTTCATTGATCGAAGAGGTGCCGAACTGGACAATGTCTGCGGGGTCAACGTCTACCAGTTAGAGGATGCTCGGGAACGGTTTTCAAATCCAGAAGATCAGGTGGTAATAGCGGTTCACAATTATCAATCACCCATCGCCGAGATTCTGAAGATCCTCAACCAATCAGGCTACTCTAATATCGCTACGCTGTGGCAGTTCTGTCAACAGGAAAGATGGCTACCCCAGGAACCCTACTGGCTATCACCCCATTTCGAATGGCGCTCGAAACAATCAGAAATCAACAGTGCTTATAATTTGTTGGATGACGATACCAGTCGGCGCTTGTTTGCCGAACAAATCGCCTTACGGAGTCACGGCGATTACGTTGGTTTGAGCACACCTGATGCCTCCGGGCAGTATGCACCGGACGGATTACCCCCATATTCGCAACCAATCAGAATGATCGATTGCGGTGCCTATGACGGCGATACAATCCGAAACTTAATCGCCAGGGGTTATGAATTCGAAAAAGTGATCGCTTTCGAACCCGACCCGGAGAGCTTTTCAAGGTTGGATAACTATCTTCAGTCAAATGGATTGGGAGAAGCAATAAACACCGGCACTTATGATCGCACGGGGACAATTCGATTCTCGAATCTCGGCACCGGAGCTTCTCATATAGATCAACGCGGAGAAATTACCATCAAGGTGGAAAGCCTGGACAGTGCCTGCAAAAACTTTGCACCTACCTTGATCAAGATGGATGTCGAAGGAGCGGAAGCAGCAAGTATCAGAGGCGCTGAAAATTTGATCAGCAAGTATAAACCTGTTCTTGCTATCAGCACGTATCACAAACCGGATGACCTATGGATTCTTTTACTAATGATTCATCAGTTTGATCTGAACTACCACTTTTACATCAGAAGTCATGGCTGTAATGGATTTGATACAGTCCTGTATGCAGTTCCCGCATGACAGCTTCACTTCGTGGCTGTCCAGTTTGCTCACATACAGAAGCGAACGACATATGGAACCAGAAGTATTGCCTGGATGAGGGCTCCCCGCTACCCGGCAACACAACAATCGCTTCGTGCAGTGCATGCGGCTTCGTATTCGCAAGATCTCATGCCAGGGCGTCTGACTACCGTAAATACTATGCAGAGGCAACGAAGTATGAATCGAGCTTAAATGCCAGCGGATCGGGAGACACTATCCTCGATCAAAAGCGTATAGCCAGCCTTGTGGATGAACTGACGGACGGCGTGCCGAAGGATCAAGCGATTCTAGACATCGGTGCGGCAAAGGGTGGAGTTTTGGTGGAATTCAAACGACGCGGCTATACCAATCTGTATGGTATCGACCCATCTCCAGCCTGTGTGGAGGCGATCCGGGCACGGGGGATTGAAGCTTGCGTCGCAACGTTGGAAGACTCTGAATGGGACTTGGACCCAAGAGTATGTGACCTGATCATACTCTCCCACGTATTAGAACATGTCTATGACATGCGCGAATGCACCAAAGCCGCAACGAAAAGATTGTCCGCTACGGGAAAACTTTATATTGAAGTACCTGATGCCTCGCAATACTCGGTAGATGGCTTTCCTCCATTTTACTTCTTCGACCCGGAGCACATTAACCACTGTGACCTGGACGCGATCAAAATGCTTGGCTTTCATACCGGCCTGAGCGTGATCAAGTCGCACCAGAAATACCTTGATGTGGGAGCCACATCATCTTATCCAGCGCTCGGTGTGTGGTTGGGTTTGCAAAAAGAACCTGCCGATCAAAGCCCTTCAATCAGGACCGCGGATAAAATTCGGACCTATGTACACCAAAGTAGTGAAGTTTCGACTAAAATGCCGTACAACAAATTTTTGCGAGATTTAGTGCACCATCAAACACCTGTTATCATTTGGGGAGCAGGCAGCCACGGGCGAAGAATGCTGGCAAATTCTCTGTTGGCACAGGCCAACTTGATAGGAATAATCGACAACGATGCTGGGAAACAGGGTAAAACGATAGGCAATGTCATGGTCTATCCGGATCAAGCAGGCATGCGCATGGCCATGGAGCAAGGAGCGACAATGGTTGTCGCCATAGCGTTAAATGCTGCAACAGTTGTGGATCAAATTAGGCGTTCAGCACCACAATTAGAGATTATTATTGTCTGATTGTATGAACCCGCTGCTTTGAGTTATAGACCTCCCAGAATTAGAAATACCAGGACGACTATGAACATAAGGGTTTCAGAGTATATAGCTGACCGACTTTCAGAGTGGGGTATTTCCCATGTGTTCTCGCTGACAGGTGGGGGCGCAATGTTTCTCAACGATGCGTTCGGGCATCACGCAAAAATCCAGGTGGTCTATCAACACCATGAACAGGCATGTGCAATGTCGGCTGAAGGAGAAGCAAGATTATCGAGGATGCCCGGGGTTGCCATCGTCACCGCTGGACCTGGTGGCATTAATGCACTAAACGGAGTTTTTGGTGCATGGACCGACTCCATTGCAATGTTAGTGCTGTCCGGGCAGGTAAAACGAGAAACCTTGCTCGCCGCCAATCCTGTAGAACACCTCAGGCAATTAGGCGATCAGGAGGCAGAAATAACAAAAATTGCCGCGCCAATAACGAAGTATTCATCGGTGCTGCTGGATCCCGAACAGGTCGCTTACGAATTGGAAAAAGCCTGGTTTTTAACCAACCATGGCAGACCGGGGCCAGTCTGGCTAGATATCCCAATAGACATCCAATCATCGTTAGTTGATACGAAATTACTACCGCATTTTGATCCAGGTGAATTCCCATCCGAGAATGAAGTTTTGGCAGAAGAAGACCTGTCCAGGGTCTGCGGCGAAATCGCAGAGAGAATAAGAAACGCAAAAAGCCCCGTGTTCATGGCTGGTAGTGGTATTCGTCTAGCTAACGCCATTGCGGATTTTAGTCAACTCATCAATGTTGCTGGCATCCCTGTTACGACAGCCTGGACTCACGATATTATTGCATCGGACCACCCGCTTTATTGCGGACGACCAGGCACCATCGGAACGCGACCCGGCAATTTCGTTGTGCAGAACGCCGATCTGTTAATCGTCATCGGATCACGTCTTAACATCAGGCAAACCAGCTACAACTGGGAAAACTTTGCAAAAAAAGCATTCGTGATTCAGGTTGACATAGATTCTGCTGAATTCTCCAAACCGACATACCAGCCCGATCAACCACTACTTGCCGATGCGGCTTCTTTCTGCCGGGAACTGTCGATTCAATTGCAAAAAAGTAACCACCATGCGAGCGACCATGAAAATTGGTTAGGCTGGTGCCGGAATCGAACTTTACGTTATCCGTCGGTACTGCCACATCAACGCGATTCATCACGCCCCATCAACGCTTACCATTTTGTCTCCAGGTTATTTGAGTTACTGGAGAGTGACGATATTGTGGTCACTGGAAACTCTACAGCTTGCATCGTAGCGTTCCAGGTTGCAGAGATTAAAGCTGGTCAGCGCCTATTTTCTAACTCGGGCAGTGCATCCATGGGCTACGATTTACCTGCCGCCATCGGTAGCTACTACGGTGCTGTCGCAGATCGGGGGCAGCAAAAGAGAGTAATTTGCCTGGCCGGTGATGGAAGCATAATGCTTAATTCCCAGGAACTTCAGACCATCGCAAGTGGTCAGATACCGATAAAAATTATTGTACTCAATAACGATGGTTATCTTTCAATTCGCAGCTCACAGACTAATTTTTTTAACAGGCGATCTGGTGAAAGTCGGCATTCGGGAATAGGCTTCCCGGATTTTTCCAAACTCGCAGAAGCCTATGGAATACCCGCATCTCGCATTGAAGAACATGAATTCGATGAGGACCTGGAGCGCTTTTTAGCGCACGATGGCCCTGGACTATTGGAAGTCATACTCGACCCCGAACAGGGACTGGAACCAAGAATTAGTTCCCGACAGTTAGCTGACGGTACAATTGTATCTCCGAGCCTGGAAGATATGTATCCGTTTCTGGATCGAGAAGAACTGAAGGAAAATATATTCAACCCGGACGGCGCGGGAAGCTGAGTGGTCAAAATAGAGTCCCGAATAGATGTCCGGCCAAGGGTGGCTTTTGCAGAATAACCAGACCCCATATACAAGGCATTTAGAGCTGGAGATGTTCGCTACTCTCTGGCGTCTATTGAGAAAGTAAACGAATTATTGGGTTACGAACCGACATTCAGTCTTGAAGAGGGGTTGCGGGATTGGCTCAAGTAAGCGGTTGTGGGGTTAGCGAAACTTTACATGAAGGTGAGCTGATGACTGCCGGGCGGGCAGTTTCAGTCTGAATCGATGGATCCGTAGGTGTTCTTGCAGCAATCGTTAAAATTCGTTTAGCCGTTCTCCCATGGCCTGGGGTAACGCCAGCAGCAATACAAACAACGCCGCGTTTGACGGAATCTGCAGATTAAAATCAGCGGCGGAGTGTATTAACAGTGAAACCGTTCCCATTAGACAACCAAAGGCGATACCTCTTACAAATTGCGACTCCCTGTTCCTGAGCAAACGAATCTGCATGGAGATCCCGAGACAGACGATCATGATAAGGGGCAACGTGCCGATGATGCCTAGCTCGACTAGAAACTCGAAGTAATCGTTTTCAGCGTTGGTAACCCGAGCAGCGACTTCCTGCTGTCTGTATTGCGGGAAAATGTATTCGTAAGTACCTGCACCTGTTCCCACCCAGGGATGATCGCCGAAAATTCGCCAACTATACTGATTGATCTCGGCCCGGGCAGTAGCGTCGACTGCAATATGCTGGATACGCCTGCTGATCCGTTCAAAGCCAAAGTAATTGCCGATAATCGCAACATCAATAATCAGGATGCTGATCAGGAATATGGCAGTTGTTTTATTGACACGTCGTGTGATTGATATCGAAAGGAACGCCGTTATCAAGATGCTGGATAGGAAGGCGATATTGCCCATGCGCGAAGTGCTCATCACGAGGCCAGTCACCATAATGACCAGCACGAGTCTCAGCCTGCCCTTGGGACCCGTGATTGTGTCTATGAATCCAATCCACCTGGCGTGACCAGGGTTGTTAGTACTTGTTTGCATGGCAATCATCAGGCCTACTCCCAGGGACAGTGCCATTTCCAGATAACCGGCAAAGTGGTTGTAACTTGGAAACGTACCCCGAGCATTGAGTGTATAACCAAGCAAAATCGAGTAGATACCAATGAGCGCCTGAAGGATGCCAGCCAGAACAATCGTATACAGGATAATAGAAACTTTCGTCCTGCTGTCAGCGAATCCAATCGTCGCTACAAATAGGCAACCATAGGTTACGGTTTTCAGGAGATCCTTATAGGTGGAAAAATGATCGATGGAAATGGGAGAAGCTACGTAGGGTATGCCGAACAACTGGTATGTCATCCATAACGTCAGCAGAAGAAACGCAAGTACGCTGATGCGCGAAGACATCGAACGTATCAATAGCCTTCTTGTTTCAGGCATAGCAATCAGGATTAAAACCAGCAAACAAAACACAACCGTGATAAAAGGCCATGCCCAGTCACGATTGCTTCCAAACGGTAAAGGCATCACAAAAAGCGCGACGATATAAATAGAAAATATTGCAGGATTTGAGAAGTTAGAGATAGCTGGTTGTGTCGACATTGGTGATTGCACAGGTGGTTGAGGCCTATCCTAACCGACTAAGGCTTACGAGCCGACATTTAATCTGGATGACTAGTTGGGGATTGGGTGAAGTAATTTTACCTACCCTCAAAGAAATCCTTTCTCCTTCAACAAATCTTCCATCGCCTGAACCTGTCGTTGTACGTAGTCTTTCTCTTGAAATTTTTCCAGAACAGTATCGCGAGCATTCTTACCTGCGCTTCCTCTGAGATTTTTGTCCAAAAAAAGTTCATCAATCACATCGGCTAGTTCATGGAAGTTATGAGACTCATAAATGAATCCATTCGTACGATCATCAATTATCTCCCTTGCCCCCCTTATTCTTGTAGCGATACAGGGAAGTCCTATGCTCATTGCCTCCAGCAAAGACCGCGGCATACCTTCCACGTAAGATGAATGTATGAATAGGTCAGAGTTATTTAGGTATTCTTCTACGTTATCAACCATACCAGTGATGCGGACCTGATCCTTCAGTCCAAGTGATGAGATAAGACCTGTTAACTCCTCTAGTGAAGGTGAAATGTCCTGAACAATGTTGCCTCCGATAAAAACCAACTCAATATTTTCGCGGTTTTTAGTAATTGAAATTGCTCTTAGTATGTCCTCGAATCCCTTCCCTGAAACCAACCTGCCGCTTGCGCACACACGAAGTTTTTCTGAGCTCAAGGAAACGCTAGCTTTCGGTCTCGGTGAAAACCGTTGTGCATCAACCCCATTACCAATCGTGCGAATTCTATCCGGCCGAATCCACCCGTTACAAATCATACGAATAGTATCTTCTTCACTCTGGCTGAGTGTGTAAGTAGTAAATTTCGCCATAGCACCTTCAAACAACTCAGAGAATTTGTTGACTAGTGCCGATTGATTATCATGGTAGTAGAAGCCATTGGCGGTATACAGATTGATCGGGATCCCAGCCATCAATGATGCGACTCGAGATACGATACTGGAATTGCGATTGTGACCGTTAACGATATGGAAACCTGAATCCTTGATAATGGATTTCATTCGCTGTATCGCAAGAAGAAACTGCCAGGGTGAAGCCTTGGGTGGAAAGTGAAAGTTGTGAATCCGAATACCTTGATCTACCAGATGTCCGATCCAGCATGTTCCCTCTGTTAAACACTCGACTGTGTAGCCTCTATCCCGAAGCGCTAGAATAAGCGGTGTGAGAAAATTTTTAAGGTAGAAGTCGGTGTTGCAGACCTGAAGGATTTTTATGTTTGTGCTCATTGACTGTAAGCTTATTTTAAATCGGATAGTTAGGAAACAATGAAGCCAATGAATACCTGGGAAATACTTGACTGACTGCTGTCGAAGCAGGCCCGGTGTTTTTCCTTGTGAGAAAGCCTTGAGACAGTCTCGATGGTTCACCATTTCAACGAGGCTGGTCTGCGTCTTATGCCCTATAGTACGATTGTCCTGAGCTTGTGGTAATTTTGCAATAATCCGAAGATCAAAATTAGCAAGCAGTGCAATGAGCCTGAGTGGCTAGAGAACATGTATAAACGCTACGCCTGGAACATATTCGCTACATCGACAGTGGTAACGTTTTTAGCGTCCATATTCGTATTTAGCCAGACTCCTATCTATCGAGCTACTGCAACAGTTGTGGCAAACGGTGAACAGATTCAAGCTGACATCCTGTACCTCGGGTCAGCAGATCTTATCCAGAAAATCGTAGATAGTGGGGAAATAGATTTTTCCAGGCAAATTCCCGATCCGGCTACACAAGGATTCGGGTTTATCTCATGGATCCCGGGTCTTGAAAAATTCTACTCGGGCCGGTCGGATCGTCTGGATGACGGAGGTTTTGCATATACCAGTGAATATATTGTTTCTCAAATTCAGGAGAACCTAACTGTTGCAAAGGGTGAAAAGTCCATGTGGATTGACATCAGCTTTGATTCCCCGGATCAACAACTTTCAGCCAATGTAGCTAATCTTGTTGCGCGTACCTATTTAGGTCTCGATTATCCGGAAAATATTGAAAGGACTTTAGCATTATCACGCGAGCTAGAACTTGCTGAGCAAGAATTGCTCGATTATATATCAGAAAAACCCGGCGCTGAGTCTTCTGCACACCATCTGCTATCTTTGGAATCAGAACTCGAGGGGCTGGAGAATGAGCTAACCTCACAGCGGATAGAAATAGCTGAACAAAAAGTAATTTTGACACGGCTCAAGCAATTGCGAATCGAAAATCCAGAACTTATGGCTCAAGACGCTGTGATGATCCAGGATCCAGACTTAAGTAAAACGCGGCAGAAAAAAGAGGAACTAGCGATTCGCTGGAAGGAGATGGCGACGCGATATGGCAGTCAACATCTTAAGATGATTGCACTAAACGCCGAGATAACCGAAACCGATTATCTACTCAGTCAGCAAACTACCAACGTGTTGGCTCGACTCGAAGATCAGTTGCAGGCAATGATCCGTGTTGAGCAGTCGCTGGTCCTCAGGATATCTGATCAAAAAGATAGACAGAAATCACTCCATGTGCTGGACACGCGAACAAAAGTCCTTCGTTTGGACGTTGATACCGCGCGAAGGAACTTCGAAGTTGGATATTCTAATGATGGCTCAAGAAAAAATGAATTTAGATTTTCTGCGGCGGCAGTTCCCAACGATCCAACCACGCCGAGAGTGACGCTGATTCTATTTTCCTTTTTTTTAACAACTGGCTTGCTGATGGTTATATTGATTTACTGGAAGGAGCATGTTTCGGTTTCGGAGACCTAGATGGCAACACCAGTTGAATTGTTAATCAGATATGGGGCTATAGTTTTTGTAACTGGTTTCTTATTGGTTTCAACATGGAACGCATTCCGAATTGGCATTTCAGGAATATATGATGCAATGGCTGAAGCAGAAATAGATCAGTGGCCAAAGGCAATCGAAAAAATAGAAGATAACAGGAATAGAGTTGAGTCTTACCTCTCCATTAGTCACAAGTTCAATTCTGGTAATCCGTCAACATACATGAACCTTGGTCGATTTTATGAATTCAGAGCTCTAGATAAATTACAAAATCGAAAGGAGAATCTACAGTCGGCACTCCACCACTACACCCAGGCTAGTAAGCTGAGGCCAGTTGGGTCCGTTTCATGGGCGATCATTGCCGAGGTTAAATCGCAGTTAGGGGAATTGGACCCGGAATTCGAAGAGGCACTAGTGCAATCGGTGAGGCTAGGACCCTGGGAGCCCCTGGTGCAGATTCTTGTTGTTAGAACCGGCCTTCGAAATTGGGCGCAGTTGTCTGGTCAAATGCGAGAGTTGGTTCGCGATACCGCAATTCGCGGCATGCTCAGCCGGGCACCCGGACGCAGAAATACAATGGCAGCGATATTGGAGAAGCAAAACTTCCTACCCATGGTGTGTCCATATTTACCCAATTCTGATCAATTTTCACGTTTTTGCAAAAATACATGAATTATTTTCACAAAATTTTGCTAGAGAACATACACGAACTAAAGAAACGTGCGAAAATCTTAACTGATCTAACTCCTCAATTATCATAAAAGCAACCTCCGACGAACGGTCGCAAACTCGAGATGGCCGCCCTTTTCAGCTAAATATCCTCTGTTTTAATTAATAAAATCATGAATTTGCGTAAGTAATCTCTCACAAATTATTTGTATTTGGGATTGATCGTTAAGACGTTAACACATAAAATTCCAGTGTATCGTTTTGTGCGGGCGACTAAAGTGAAGAAAGCTGCGA
>JAPUGI010000201.1 GCA_027292925.1 Gammaproteobacteria bacterium | reverse complement strand
TTACGTACAGCAGATATTGCTCTTTCAAGGTTACGCGGGTCGTTCATCGCATCGAAAATACGAAAGATGTCGACGCCGCTCAAAGCCGCCCGCTCGACAAACTTATCAACAATATCATCAGCGTAATGCCTGTAACCGAGAATATTCTGTCCTCGGAACAACATCTGCTGTGGCGTGTTTGGCATTGCCTTTTTTAGTTCTCGGATCCTCTCCCAGGGATCCTCACCCAGAAAACGAATGCAGGCGTCAAATGTGGCCCCACCCCAGCTCTCCAACGACGAAAAACCAACCTGGTCAAGTTTCTCCGCAATCGGCAGCATGTCGTCAAGGCGCAAGCGGGTGGCGAATAGCGACTGGTGTGCATCCCGGAGCACGACATCGGTAATACCAACTGGATTTTTATCACTCATGACTCTGGCAAACCTTCTTATTGTTATAGCTATTGTTATTCATTCTTCCGCTGGCGGTGGTGATGGATGGCAGCACCAATAGCCGCACGAATTTTCGGATCAACCCCGCCTTCTTGTCCCGCTGATGGCTCTATTTCCGCTACCGGCACTAACCTGGACATTAACATGGTGGCAACCACCAGCAAGGTGAGAAAAAAGAATACTGTCCCCATTCCGTAGAGAGCAAGGTTCAGACCTTGGGACATTAAGTCGGACATCTTGTCACCCGGTTAAAAGCTTCAGATGAGAATATAGCACTTGCTGCGCAAGATTGAAGTTGACCTGTCTATGCCGCATAAAGATAATACGCACCTCGCCGCGCTGGTAGCTCAGTTGGATAGAGTACCTGGCTACGAACCAGGTGGTCGGGGGTTCGACTCCCTCCCAGCGCGCCACATATGTCAGTGGCTTGTCCGTAGGTAAACACTAACTCCGAGAGGCAATAGACATAGCAATAGTAATAGAGTAATTAAGTATCCGGGTTCATGCCTTTCGACATTTCGCTACGCGAATTATCTTTAGGCGTTTATGTTTGCGATCACACGCAAGCCACAAACCGGAGAGGTGGCCGAGCGGCTGAAGGCGCTCCCCTGCTAAGGGAGTATGGGTTAAAAGCTCATCGAGGGTTCGAATCCCTCCCTCTCCGCCAGCCAATTTTGGGTCCGTTTTCCGGGATTCCACCGTGTTGAACTACTGTGCAGTCTCACATATAAGAAGTAGTCATTCAGGATTGGATCCTGGTTTGTTCGAGTACTTACTACCTGGCGCATAGTAACGTTGGTGCCAGATTCCGGTCTGCGGTTCATCATCAATGGGCATTCGCCATGTTTTGACGGTCGCATCAACCAGTTTCAGTTGAAAAAGTGCGCGTGGTTGATCGATGGTATTGAGTATGTATGCTTCTGCCGAATCTTCCTGAATATATCTCTTGGCAATCGAACGATACAAATCGCGCCAGCGATCATCTTCTCCCACGTCATGCAGCAACTCGGCCCTACCTTCGAGAATGACTTTGCGGTACGGGAGATTCTGTTCATCTATACACAATGCAACTCTTGGATCATTGCGCAAGCAGGTTAGCCATTCTGACCTGGCCCGGGGAGTAAACTGAATAGCCTTGTTGTGCAGGATGAACCATATTGGAGTTACGAGTGGGCTGCCGTCCTCCCGTATACAGGCAATCTTCATGATGATGCCAGGTGTTGCAAGAAATTGATCGCGTTCGCTTGCATTGAGTTTTGGCATTTTGAGGTTTCCCGGTCTGTTGTCTCCAGTATTATAGGTTGTTTGTCCCTTATCTGATGTGATCGGGAAAGAGTCAAAAACGGCTGGAGTAGTAGATGGATCGAAAATCCCGCGTGGATGCCCAGGGGGCCGCAGCACTAATCATATTCAGCTCTCTGCTCGGTTTAAACCAGGCACTTGTAAAGCTCGTGAACGCTGGATTGTCCCCGGCGTTTCAGGGCGGATTACGCTCGGTGTGCGCTTTTTTTATAGTGCTTGCAGCCGCAGTACTCCTCCGAAAAAGGTTGTCGGTTTCAGATGGCAGCCTGTTACCAGGAATTCTCTCGGGTCTGCTATTTTCAGTTGAGTTCTATCTGCTGTTTACAGCACTGGAATACACAACCGTCTCCAGGGTCTCCATGTTGTTCTATACGCAACCATTCTGGGTGGCGGTGGGCGCGCATTTCCTGCTTCCCGGTGAGCGACTGGACCGGACAAAAATAATGGGTCTTGTACTCGCAATCGGTGGCGTAGCCCTGCTGCTTTCGAAAACTGAAGAGACTTTGCATCCGGACACGCTCATCGGAGACGTCATGTGTATCCTTGCATCTGTGTCCTGGGCTGCAATTGTGCTGCTTGTGAGGAAGACCAGCCTGTCAAGATGCCCACCTGAAATGCAACTGCTTTACCAACTCGCCATATCGGGCGTTATATTGACCGCAGTGGCACCGTTTCTGGGAGACGTGATCAGGGACCTCAATACGGGCATCATTCTGATATTTGTATTCCAGGTTGTTGTCGTCGTTTCAATAGGATTTCTACTCTGGTTCTGGGCCCTGTCCATCTATCCCGCCTCGGATATGGCATCCTTTGGATTGCTGGCGCCTCTTTTTGGTGTGTTCTTTGGCTGGCTGATTTTTGACGATGAGCTGACAATTCGGTTTATTTTTGCGCTGGGTCTGGTTTGTACAGGCATCCTGCTTAATAACAGGTTTAGGAAGGTTAACCCTTAGAAAAATGTGTTTCATCAAACTAATTTCAAAACACATGTTGTCTGCATTTACACTCCTACTTCTACTATTTTCCACCGGGGTGGTATTTGCCAATCCATGGTCGGTTGAAATTCAACACTGGCAAGCGACTCAATTTGAAAAATCCATACAAAAAGATTCAGCCGCAATCAAGAGACGCCAATCTAGTATTTCCTATGATTGGTCACAGGAACAAACTGAAATCGGTCTATCTTACCGTTACCAGCCTGTATTGATACGCGATGGCAATCCTGCCCACAACGGTCATTTTAATCAGTTAGATTTGAGCTTTCGCCTTCACCATGGGCCAACCCAAGTTGAACTCACATCCGGGATTCACGTCTCATCGAATATGTTCCAGCATTTTGATTTTCACAAAGAAGCACTAGTATCCAAATTTAGTGTAATACACTCTGTGTCGAACGATACTGCACACATAGGCATTAATGGCGACTATCGCTTTGGTCATTTCCGGGTATATCCCAGGGTATCCATATCGAAAGTATTGTCCAGGGGTAGCGAATTAACTATAGATTTGCCGGTTGAACTGCTCTGGAAAAAACATCACTGGCAGATCGGTATTAGACGCTATGGTGAAAAGTGGGCGGCACTGGATGCTGAGAGAAAGTTTGAATCAGCTTTTTATCTGAATGAGTGGCATTTGAGTGGACGCTGGCAAGTCCCGGCGTCTAAAGATAAAGTGACGTTTGAATTGGGTGCCGGTGTCAGTTTCAATTCCCGCGTTCGCTATCTGGATCTTTTTCGAGGTTGGCTAGAAAAAGACCTGGAGTCGGCAGTGTTTATTGTATTGGGAATGAAGTTCTAAGCTGCAGGTATCCTCAATATGCCTGACACAGGTCATTCGATATTCAGTCGTTGAAGTCACGCTGCGTCGTTACTATGATTACCTACCAGAGTAGTGAGAGGTCGTAATGCACAAGGACAGGGAACCGCGAGTACAGCATAACGTAAAATTTGTTGCGCAGGTTCATGAATGCGATGACGATCCTGATTTGGTAGGTGAATCCATCGCTTGCGAGTCTATTGATTTTTCGATTCATGGCTTACGACTTCGAACTGACCAGGCACTGGTTCCTAATACCTTGCTCAATATTACGCTCAGCGTCGGTGATGCGGTTTCCAGTTATGTACTTCGTGGTGAAATTCGCTGGACGGAAATTATTGATAATGATTGTCACATGGGCGTGTCGTTCATAGAAGAGGAAGGCACCAATCTTGATTCCTGGGTTGCCTATTTCGACGGTAATTTTGAAGTCTGATGGAGGCAGTGAACTACGGTAACTAGCGCAAGGTAAGGTCACCAAGCAAAGAAGCAATATGAGGTATACCATAGCCATACCTCGAGGGAGGCTGGAATATGAAGTGGATTGTAATTTTCCTGCTGGCATTCTCACTATCAGCACGGGCAAAAGAAGTTGTTATAGAGACATCAGCAGGTGGAATTAACTGGAGCCTGGGAATTGTGTACGCCAATGGTTACGGCACCGCAAAACCTGACCTGACTGCCGCACAAAAAAGAATTCTTTCCCGAAGAGCCGCAATGGTTGATGCACAGAGAAATCTGCTGGAGATCACCAAGGGTGTGCGCATTACTTCGGTGCTGAATACTGGCCAGGCGATGAAAGAGAGCCGCGAAATTGCTACCCGGGTGGAAGGTATTATCAAAGGTGCACAGGTTACCAGCAGCCACTACCAGAATGATGTAGCGACAGTCACCATGTCAATGCCAATATCTGGTAAATTTCTTCGCGCTATTTATTCGGAAGAGCAATACCCAGTGGAACAAAAAGCTGCCCTTCACCAAAACAATTTTGATATCAACAGGCTATTGTTAACCTCAAGTAAGCGAATACTCGAATTCATTCTTCCAGGAGCCAGGGCAAGTGAATCCTTCATCATCACCAATGAACCTGAGGCTAATGCCTATCGTAAGTTGATACAGTGGATGCAGGAGAACGCCAGCGCCGACCTCAACATGATCCTGAATGAAGCCGTTATCCAGTACGAAACTCATTCACAATTTTCCGGGTTGCTGATCGACGCCAGCTCAGTACCGGCATTTGAACTCGCTACTGTTCCAAAAATCAGGGATGAAACCGGAAAGATACTCTATCCGACCAGCGATACTTCCTACGATGATATCGTGAACAAACGTGGGGTAACGTACGATTTTGATCTACAGGACGCCATACGAAACAAACGGGTAGCAACAACACCGTTCATTATCAAAGCAATATCGATCTACAAATCACTGCCTTCCGACCTGACCATCACCAAGGCAGATGCCAATAAAATTTTGCAAAGCCAAAGTACAATAACCGCCATGAACAAAGCCGGTGTATTGATTGTGGTAGCAATCTGATATGAGGCGCGATCAAGCTGATGTTACGGGACTGTGGTTAACTTGTACCAACGTCTAAATGCAACTAGAGACCAAATGCCTTCTGCGATCATGAAGGGATACGATTGAATGAGATAGGCATATATCGCTGCAAGAATACATCCCACTGCGAAAGATGCGTTAAAAAATGTGCTCCGATTCTCTAGTGCATAACTCAACACCATGAGTGTGATGGCAAAGATGCCGAAGAGCTCAATGTCTTGCTGCATGTTTTTCACCTTCAGGTTAAGCAAGACAATTGGACGCACTCTTCCAGAGATTCACACTCGCACTTGATAAGTTTGGTGAGAATTCGGTCCATCTGCTCCAGAGTCTTGATCTGTTGACGGATAGAGTTTTGCTTTGTTTCGGCAAAACCTTTCCACAATCCCCTGGGACTTGGATCGTTCGCGTAGTTGTCCAGCAGCGATTTTGTTTCCGCTATTGAGAACCCGGCTGTTTGTGCCAGTTGGACAAACTGCAGCATAAATAACGCTTTGTCATTGAAAACCCTCCGACCGGCAACTCGCTGTTGCTGGTCGATGAGCCCCACCTGTTCATAGTAACGAATCGTCGATGCAGGTATGCCAAGTTGCTCCGCAACGTCCCCTATTTTCACGATTGAATCTCCTTTCTCCTGTGCCGAATTGCGTGGAAAATGATCAGCGACGCGCCTCTTCAAAGGTTTTTTCTACAGCATCCATTATTTGATTCCCAGTACCGCGGAAAATTTTTCTAGCGTTGCTTCAGCTTCTGCTGGTCCATTGATAGTGAGAACGAGACCCTGCTCAGGTGGCGAGATATCAAAGGTCAGGAATCCGCAGCATTGACGTTCCAGACCAACAAATTCCTCAACGTTAGAACGCACTAAATCGCTGTTTGGGAATGTCAGCTTCAGACCGGTTGCAATTTTTTCGGCTGTGGTTATGTGAGGAAACAACCTTTCACGTACTAATGATCGACGCTCTCGAGATTCCGCCTCGGTTAAGGAACAGGTTACTTCTACCTCTTGTGTTCTCTCTGACATGGTTTGGTCCTGCTGGAGTATTAAGTCCAAACCATTCTGCCACTTAAAGTGCACTTTAAGTCAAGTCCCACGCTTTGGATTCTCCAGCAAGCTAGGCCTGTCTAGTTGAATGTAGAAAAGGGCAACGTTCCCTGTCTAGCTTATCGCTGCAGCGCCAGCATCGACATACCTTGCACGCAATTCTCGTTTTAGTACCTTACCGGTTGCATTTCTCGGCAGGACATCAGTGAAGTCGACGCTCATGGGTACTTTGAATTTGGCAAGGTTTTCCAGGCAGTGTGCAATTACGGCATCCGCATCGAGCGTTTCACCTTTTTTCAAGACCAGGATTGCTTTACCGGTTTCTCCCCACCGCTCACTGGGGATACCAATGATGGCGGCCTCAGCAATTTGTGGCAGCTGGTAGAGCACATTTTCAACTTCAGCAGGATAGACATTCTCACCCCCGGAGATGTACATATCCTTCCAACGGTCAACGATATAGACAAAACCTTCATCATCACACCTTGCTGCATCTCCGGTCATTAACCAGCCGTCAACAAAGGACGCTTCGGTAGCCTCAGGATTGTTCCAGTACCCTGGTGTTATATTGGGTCCCTTGATCAGCAATTCCCCAACGTCACCCTGCTGCACTTCATCACCCTTGTCATCAACAATCTTGATTTCTGTGTGCAACAACGCCTTTCCTGAAGATCCAATTTTTCGCAGGGCATCATCAGCATCCAGGGCTACCGCCCCAGGACTGGTCTCCGTCATTCCCCAGCCCTGAATCAATGCGACGCCGCGACCAATCCATGCCGATAATATTGCTTCGGCGCAGGGTGCACCACCAACTCCCGCCGCTTCCAATCGGCTGAGGTCAGTTGTCTCAAAGTCAGGATGCTGCATCATAAATTGATAGGGTGCCGGTACTGCGAAGAAATGCGTGACACCGAGCTCCGGGTTGCCAATTATGTTAAGCGCCTTGCCGGGGTCGAAATCGCGCATCAATAAAAGGCGTCCACCTGCATGCAGTATGGGATTGGCGTAACAATTCAACCCGCCAGTATGAAATAAGGGAAGTACCACCAGTTGTACCGTCTTAATACTGATACCCGCTGGTGTACCCAGGTTCACACAGTTAAAAAAAGTCATGCCGTGAGTAATCAGGGCGCCTTTGGGATGCCCGGTAGTCCCTGATGTATACATGATCATCGAAACATCGTCATGGGTGCTGCTCACGGGCATCAATTCTGCAGATTCATTGATTGCCTGCTCATAGGCGCACTCCCGATCCTCTACGTCGACTGCCAGGGTAACCTTGATGTCACAACTTTGTGCGAGAGACGAAGCAACTTCGCTAAAGCTCGCATCATGAATCAAGATTGAAGGTGTCGAATCATTAAGGATATATTCGAGCTCTTTCGCCGTGAGGCGCCAATTAAGTGGCAAGCAGATTGAACCAGCTTTTGCGCAAGCAAATTGGATTTCAAAAAATTCCGGACAATTCGGCAGCAATATTGCTACACGATCCCCCTTATTGACACCGTTAGTTTGTAACCACGCTGCCAGCTGGATTGCCCGTCGGTCCAACTGCAAATAGCTAAGCTCCCTGCCATTATCAAGATCGACGATGGCAATCTTGTCGGGACGCATTTCCGCCTGGTGACTCGTCCAGTCATAGTGTTTTACAGCCATAAGAATCCTCTGTTATGCAGTTTGTGGCACTGGTTGGTTGGGCTCTGCATAGGGGAACGCGTCATTAAACCCGCAAAGCTGCCTGAACAACTCAGGTTCATCGCAATCATCAGCGAGTTCTCTTGGAAACGTGCCGTTAATATCTTCCTGGGATTGGATTCCCACGTGCCGATAATAGTTTGCAACGGACAATCGCATGCCGGGAATCTCTCTCGGAAAGGCGCCATGCCATGTTGCACCATGAAAAACAATCAATGAACCCTTCCTGGCTTCAATCGGTACAGCTTTTTCGACCGCCTGGGGGTACTGGGCAGGCGTACCAAACCGATGGGAACCCGGGACATAGGCAAAGCTGCCACCTTCTTTGGTATAGTCAGTTAAGCACCAGTTTGTGTTGGCATTTAACGCACTTCGTCCCCACGGAAGAGGCATTGCTGTCTGATCGGCATGCATACCGAGACTCGGTCCATAACCCCAATCTCCCTGCCATTTTACAAATGAATTGTGGCTACTAAATCGTGTTACTTTCCTTCCTATCAAGCATCGTATCAATTCAAGCGCTACCGGATTGATGGCCAGATCTCGAAACACCCGGTGTTTCCGGCCCAGCTGCTGAATGAGGAACTGACCCGGACTCTTGTCTTTCGGAACCTGGCCACCAAGACCTGCCTTCACTTCCGGAAATATCAATTTTGATAGTGGTCCGTCTTTCAGGGTGAATTTGGTCCCTGTCATTGCTTCGGCATATTCAAGTATTAGCGCAGACATCTGATCAATACGGTCCATTCCAAAGTTGTGGACTTCGGGTGGTACGACGGTCAGCCCGTCAACTTCCAGTTGCAACAGGTATTTTTCAAGCTCAAGGCTTCTGACTTCTTCGCTCAACTTGGTTGCAGAATTTCTTTCTTGCACAATCACCCTCTCAATTTTCCAGCCTAAATTTATACCCTTGCGAGCCTTATCACAAACTTGTTCAGATACAGTACCAGTGTAAGATGCTCCTCTATGAATTTAAAAGTGGGACTGTTAGGCGGAGGCAGCTGGGGCACTACGGTTGCCGCACTGGTTGCCCGGAATGCGCCTATTACACTCTGGGCCAGGGATCAAAATACGGTCCTGGAAATTAATGAAGATCATACCAACCGGAAATATCTCCCGGATGCCAAACTTCCGCCAAGACTTGTAGCTACCAACGACCTTGAAGAGGCGGTGGCAGGTATGGACGTCCTTATCGTCGGTATTCCATCCCAGAGCTTCCGCGAGATCCTTAACGATATCAAAAACCATGTTCGCCCCTGGGTACCGATAGTCAGCCTGAGCAAAGGACTGGAATTGTCGACCAGAATGCGGATGACCGAAATTATTAAAGATGTGTTGCCCGAGCATCCATGCGGTGTGTTGACCGGACCTAACCTGGCCCGGGAAATTATGGCGGGTTACGCTGCTGCAAGTGTATTAGCCATGGAGGATGAGGTCGTGGTCAAGAAGTTGCAGAAGTTGTTTCATAGCGGTTTGTTTCGAGTTTACACAAACCACGATGTTATGGGCTGTGAATTAGGCGGCGTGTTGAAAAACATCATCGCCATAGCAGCAGGGATGGGGGATGGCCAGGGAGCCGGAGACAACACTCGCTCAGCCGTTATTACCCGAGGTCTCGCTGAGATCACCCGTCTGGGTGTTGCCATGGGTGCGGAAGTACAAACCTTCTCCGGCCTGACCGGTATGGGTGACCTGGTTGCCACCTGTACCAGCCCCCAGAGCCGAAATCGCTCGGTTGGCTATGAGCTAGGTAAAGGCCGCTCCATCAAGGAGATTATCGATGAAATGTTTATGGTGGCGGAAGGCGTGAAAAGTGCGCCTGCAGTGATGTCCCTGGCCGATGAGTACCAGGTTGAAATGCCCATCGCCCGTGAAGTCTATGGAGTCGTCCAGGGTGAGAGTTCAGCCAAAAGAGCCTTTCGCGGCCTGCTCAGGGCTGGTATCGGGTCCGAATCAGAACCAGGTTAATTTGACCTGAATCAAAACGAGAATCGATCTCATTATGCAGTTGATAATGATTCTCATTTAGGATATCTTCAATCCTTCACTAAATGCGAATTTTCACTGGATGAGGGCTGTCATGGATTCCGGAACATTTTTCTTCGGAACCACTCTAGGCTGTTGCCTGATAGCGGCAATTGCTTTATCCAGCCCCGCTTTAGCAAATGAAAGTGATTGGGACGAAGAAATCACCATTGTTGGCGAGCGATTCCGCGAGAAACAGGCCACCGGTGCAGCCCAGTACATTAGCCAGAAGCAGCTAGAGAAGTTTGCCTATACCGATATTCAGCGTGTTCTACGCCAGGTACCCGGTGTATCAATCCAGATCGAAGACGGTTACGGGCTCAGGCCTAATATCAGCATCAGGGGGGTTACTACTGAGCGCAGCAGCCGGATCACCCTGCTCGAAGATAATTTACTGATTGCACCTGCCCCCTACTCTGCTCCTTCAGCCTATTACTTCCCCACTGCCGGGCGCATGCACGCCGTGGAAATCTTGAAAGGACCCGCTGCGATTACACAGGGTCCCTATACCATCGGTGGTGCCCTGAATATGGTATCAACCCCGATTCCCAGGGCGAGTAAAGGTAACGTGGTGCTAGAAGCAGGTGAGGATGCGACCTATCGCTTGCATGCCAGTTATGGAAGTACCAGCGACTCGGGTTTCGGATTTCTGCTCGAGACACACCAATGGAAGTCAGATGGTTTTCAGGATGTAGATCACGGCGATGGCGATACGGGTCTTGATGTCGAGGACTATATGCTCAAGCTGAGCTACGCCCCGGTTGGCTCACCACACATGATTGACGTCAAATTTCAATATACAAACCAGGATTCGGAACAAAGCTACCTAGGCCTGACAGACATTGATTTTCGCGACAGCGCATTCCGCCGCTATGGCTTGAGTGCCCTGGATAACATCCATACTGAACACGAACAACAGGTGTTGCGATATCGTTTCAAATTCTCCGAATCCATGACCTTGTCCGCCACCGCTTACAACAACCAGCATGAACGAGACTGGTTCAAGACTGAAGGCATCGACTTTGATGGCAGTGCAAACGCCGGGGAAATGTCCCGTACCAGCTGGTTCAAAATCATTCAGGCAGTAAATAGCGGCGATGATATTGGCGGCCTGATGCCTGACCAGCTACAGGGAATTCTTGATGGGACCACAGACACAGTAGCTGGAAGTATCCAGGTTCGATCCAACGCCAGGGAATATTTTTCTCGCGGGCTGCAGTTCCGCGTTGATTGGAATACCGGCATAGGCAATTCCTCACACAGCATTCAGCTCGGTTTGCGCTTCCACGAAGACGAGGAAGACAGATTGCAGCGAAACAGTAGTTATCACCAGGCAGACGGGCGACTTGTACTCGATGACATAGGTCTTGCCGGTAATGCCGGAAATCGCGTGCAGGAAGCCAAAGCAATATCATTCCATGTTTATGATCGCATTGAGCTCGGTAATTGGGTATTCACGCCTGGCATCCGATTTGAAGACATTGAACAGAAGCGAACCCGGTGGGAGACGCGCACGGGCAAAACTAATGACCCATCCTCGAGGGCTGACAGCAATATCCGGGATACGCGGCAAAACCACACCGAGGTTTGGCTTCCGGGTGTCGGTGTACTTTATTCCCTGACAGAGGAAATCACACTGCTGGGCGGAGTCCACAAAGGTTTTACTGCGCCAAGCAATTCTCCGGGAGCCAGGGAAGAAGAAGCCATTAACTATGAATTGGGATTTCGCTACAACGCCGGTAATGTCAGCAGTGAAGTTATCTATTTCCTGAGCGACTATGACAACCTGTTGGGTGAATGCACTGCGTCATCCGGGTCTGATTGTATGGTGGGTGATGCTTTTAACGGAGATGCAGCGACAGTGCATGGTCTGGAATTGATGATCGCCACCAACCTGTTCAGCCGGGGAAATTTTACGGTACCGTTAAACTTCAACTACACCTATATCGACAGTACCTTTGATTCTGATGTTGCCAATACTGACTTTTTTGGCGATGTCAGCAAAGGCGACCCTATCCCCTATGTTCCGCAACGGCAGTTCAACTTGAGTGTCGGCATTGAACAGAATCGGTGGGCTGTTTATCTCAGTGCAAATTACGTGGACGAGGTTTGTGTCAAAGCTTCTTGTAATGCGTTCGAGAAAACTGATAGCACGCTGACTATTGATCTTTCTGGTAATTTTGACCTCACCAATTCCGTTTCCTTGTTTGGCAAAATCGAAAACCTGTCTGGTCAGGAAGATATTATGGGGCGGCAACCCTATGGTGCACGGCCTAACAAGGACAGAACGGCGACTGTTGGCGTGCGGATTCATTTTTAGTTCACAAACGCTGCGGTCATCTCGAACTTAGTTAGTACTTGTCCGGGCACAGGACGGATCTCGCCTTAATATTACAATTATTTGTGTTTATACCAAATATTTGTAATATTACACTTAATTCAATATCAATAGATCCCTGTAATGAAGCCATCCAGTGTCATTCTTGATTTGCTCCGTACTTACCAGCAGCGGGGCACCTCTGCTCGTAACATTATGGCGACCGGAAAGATGTTTGGTTTCAATGAGAATGCCATGCGAGTCAATCTGTCCCGCCTGACTTCAAGGGACATCATTGAAAATTTCAAGCGTGGTCATTATCGCCTTACCTCTGGCACAGACCCTATTAGTGAATTTATTGATGCCTGGCGACAGGGTGAGCAGCGATGCCAACCCTGGGATGAACAAAGCTATTGTGTGATGAACCTCGCAGATTCCACCGACAAGGATATCTGGGTTCTTTCAACTACTGGTTTCGTACCCGTGGCGGCCGGTGTTTGGGCACGTCCTGACAACCTAGCCCTCAAGCACGATCAGTTGGAGAATCGTTTGCAGCAGTTAGGTTTGAACCAGGCTGGGGTTCTCGTTACCGGCGCCCGGTTATCTGCTGAAATCGAGGTAGCTTGCCAGGCTCAATACGACCTGGCCGCTCTAGAAGATTCCTACATCGGCACCAGGCGTCAACTTGAATCAAGCCTCAAGCACCTACGTGAATTTCCCGTTGAACAGGCAATGAAAGAAAGTTTTCATTTAGGTGGTGCTGCAATTCAGGTGCTGGCCAAGGATCCTCTTTTACCCGAGCAGATTCTGGATCCTGACAACAGAATAAAGCTATGGCGGACGATGCTGGAATACGACAGGGTTGGCAGGGAAATCTGGACCGCAGGAAATAGAGAGTCGCCGGAGATCATGCCAACCTCTATGGCGAGTTATGCATAACAGAGACTTATCGATATGAATATTAAGGATATACTGAGCGAAGAAGAATTCACGGAAGTCACTACCAAGAATAATTGGCTTGGAGCTTCAATAATTCTCTTCGATTGGTTCGTGATTATCGGTGTATTCTTCCTGGCTGCTGCTTTCCCGAATCCCCTTGTTATTCTTCTGGTCATTATCCTGCTCGGTGGTCGACACCAGGGATTTGGCGTCATTGTTCATGAAACCGGCCACCGGTCCCTGTTCGATTCACAGGCTATAAACGACTTCTGTGGAAAGTGGTTGTCTGGCTACTGGATATTTTCCGACAAGGAAGACTATATGGAGGGTCACCTGAAACACCATCAGGAGGCGGGCACGCAGCGAGATCCGGATCTCCCCAACTATCAGGCGTACCCGGTGTCCAGAAGCAGCTTGCGACGAAAGATCACTCGTGATGTTACAGGCCAGGTAGGATGGCGGCGAATAAAATCGATTGTGAGATCCATCCAACATCTTGGCGATTTAAAGCCCCACATACGGCAAACTGTGCTTCGCAGTTTACTGGTGAATGTTGCAATGTTGGCTGTTGTAACCGCCCTGGGTCACCCCTGGTTGTATATCCTATGGGTAGTCGCATTTATGACCAGTCATATGCTGGTTGCCCGTATTCGTCAGATTGCTGAACACGCCGCTGTTCCGGATCAGTTCAGTTCAGATCCACGGCTCAATACACGCACTATGTACATAAGCGCATTAGAGCGATTGCTGATTTCACCGCACCAGGTAAGCTATCACCTGGAACATCACCTGATGGCATCAATTCCTATCTATCGCCTGAAGCGATTGCATGAAATTCTGCTGGATAAGGGATACTACGAGGGCGTGGAATTTCCGCGTGGTTACTTCAATTTGTTACGGCAGGTATCTGTTGCTGCCTGAGCATTTATCAAGGGTTATCGAGAGGTGACTATTCGGCGGTATTGTCTTTCTGCTCTGGATCCTCGGACTGGATTCGTTGGTAGATTTCTTCCCGGTGAACTGCAATTTCCTTCGGGGCGCTTACGCCAATGCGAACCTGGTTACCTTTGATCCCAAGCACGGTCACAGTGACATCGTCTCCGATCATTAGAGTCTCGCCGACTCGCCGGGTTAATATCAGCATTCCTTTCTCCTATCTAGTTTTCCTCTCACCTATAACCCTCACCATAGAGATCTCAAGCAAGTTCTGAATTCTCATTTGCGAGATCAAAAGCGGAGTGCAGTGCTCTTGCCGCAAGCTCGAGATACTTCTCTGATATAACGACCGAAATCCTAATTTCTGAAGTCGAGATCATCAGGATATTGATAGATTCATCAGCCAGTACCTGGAACATCTTGCTCGCGACCCCTGCATGGGAACGCATTCCCACACCTACCATAGACAACTTTGCAATTTTATTGTCCCCCGACACCTCTCTAGCATCAATGTCTTTGGCGACTTTTTTGAGTATCTTCGTTGCCTGTGCATAATCATGGCGACGAACGGTAAACGTGAAATCAGTACTCTTGTCGGCTGCGACATTCTGCACAATCATGTCTACCTCGATATTGGCATCACTCACTGGACCAAGAATTTTAAATGCAATCCCGGGAATGTCCTTGACTCCCACAACAGTCAGTTTCGCTTCATCTCTTGTAAACGCGATTCCGGAAATTATTGCTTGTTCCATGGTGGAATTTTCCTCATTGGTTATTAGCGTACCGGGCGAATCGTTAAAACTGGAGAGAACGCGTAAGGGCACATGGTACTTACTCGCAAAACTAACTGCGCGGGGATGAAGCACTCCCGATCCAAGACTTGCCAATTCCAACATTTCTTCAAATGTAATTTTTTCAAGGCAGCGCGCACCTTCAACAACTTTCGGGTCTGTCGTATAGACGCCTTTAACATCAGTAAATATCTGGCATTCTTCTGCTTCTAGGACCGCGGCCAGCGCGACTGCCGTCGTATCGGATCCACCACGACCGAAAGTTGTAATGTTTCCTTCACTATCCACGCCTTGAAACCCGGCTATCACCGGCACCACACCCGCATCGATGTCGGCTCGTAATTTACTTGTATCAACATCGTGGATTCTTGCGCGAGTGAAGGCAGAATCAGTCAATATCCTGATCTGGCCACCGGTATAGGACTTTGCACGACAGCCCATTTTCATTAAAGTCATAGACAACAAGGAAATGGTGACCTGCTCGCCCGAGGACAGCAAAACATCAATTTCGCGCCTGGCTTCCTGTTGGGAGTAGTCAACCTCCTGCGCCAGGCTATCCAGGCGATCAGTCTCATCACCCATGGCAGAAACAACGACCACGACGCTATGACCTTCACGCCTGGTTTTCAGGATACGTGAGGCAACGCGCTCAATATGGGTAACAGAAGCAACGGATGTACCGCCGAACTTCTGTACAACTATCGACATAAGGCTATTCCCAACCGGTTAATCCTGCCAGACCCTACAGTCTACTCTTTACATAATCGACAACACTGTCCAATGCAGCAGGCAATGCGGCAGCATCAGTTCCACCAGCTCTTGCCATGTCCGCCCGACCCCCTCCCTTGCCCCCTACTTGCATAGCAACATGGTTAATAAGGTCACCAGCATTGATCCTGTTTGTCAGGTCTTTAGTCACACCCGCTATCAGCGCCACTTTGCCATCAGTGACACTGCCAAGAACGACGATGCCTGTTCCCAGTTTGTTCTTAAGCCTGTCCATTGCATCTGGCAGGAATTTCGGGTCCGCACCATCCAACTGGTTAACGATTAATTTGGCTTCGCCAAGGTCTATTACCGATTCTGAAAGATCACTCCCGGCACCACTGGCAAGTTTCATTTTGAGTTGTGACACTTCCTTCTCGAGCTTGCGGTTTTGCGCGATCAGCACACGAAGCTTTTCAATATAATTATCCCTATCGGACTTCAGCAACTCGGTAGATTCAGCCGTTAAATCTTCCACGAATTCAATCTTTTGCAAAGCTGATCCCCCGGTGACGGCTTCAATTCTTCTTACACCTGAAGCGATACCCTGCTCGGAAATAATCTTGAAGATCCCAATATCTCCTGTTCTAACCGCATGTGTACCGCCACACAGTTCGATTGAATATCCACCACCCATAGTCAGCACGCGAACTTCTGCCGAGTACTTTTCACCAAACAGTGCCATGGCACCTTTATCACGCGCTTCCTCAATACCCATGATCTGGGTTTCTATCTCTGAATTCAGGCGAATCTGTTCATTCACCAATCGCTCAATTGTTCGTACTTCATCATGGGATAGTGACTCAAAATGGGAGAAATCGAACCGTAGCCTTTCTGGTTCTACCAGCGAACCCCGCTGGTTGACGTGCTCACCAAGCACGTTTTTTAGTGCGGCGTGCAGCAGGTGAGTCGCTGAATGATTCAGGACCGTTGCGGAGCGTGCTACGGAGTCCACCTCGGCATTAAGGGAATCACCTACATTGAGCCTACCCTCTTTGATCCTACTTGAGTGCAGGAAGGTTTCACCCTGCTTTAGTGTATCGAACACCTCGATGGTCAAACCGTTGGCAAACAATTTCCCGGTGTCGCCAACCTGTCCGCCTGACTCGGCATAAAATGGAGTCTTATCAAGAACTATAATCACATCGTTACCTTGCGCCACTGCGTCGACCTCTTCCTGTCCCTGGAAGAGCGCAAGTACGTCACCTCGCCCGGTGAGTGATTCGTAGCCAACAAACTCTGTCTCAAATGAAAGATCCAGCTCCTCCAGATCAGCGCTAGCAAATTTGCTCGCTTGCCTCGCTCTTTGTCGCTGGGCGTCCATCTCCTTCTCGAAACCAGTCATGTCCAGGGTGAGATTGCGCTCTCTGGCGATATCTGCAGTGAGGTCCACGGGAAATCCATAGGTATCATAAAGTTTAAACACGACTTCACCTGGAATCTCCGTTCCGTGCATCTGCTCGATCGCTTCCCCGAGAATCCTCATGCCCTGATCCAGGGTGAGTTCAAACTGCTCCTCCTCCTTGAGAAGGATGCGTTCAATCTGTGATTGGGTACTCATTAGCAACGGATAAGCGTCGCCCATCTGTTCTGCCAGAGTGCCCACCAGTTTGTGGAAAAAGGGTCCCGAGGATTGTAATTTGTGCCCATGCCGAAGTGCGCGTCGAATGATCCGGCGCATGACATACCCTCGTCCTTCATTAGATGGCAATACACCGTCCGCTATCAGAAAGGCGACCGCTCGAATATGGTCTGCAATTACTTTTAGGGAGGGACTTCCCTTATCGTCGTAGTTAAGCAGGTCCGCAGCCTTATCAATCAACGCCCGGAAAACGTCAATGTCATAGTTGTCGTGTGCGTTTTGCAGAACTGCAGCCAGACGTTCGAGCCCCAGACCCGTGTCAACGCAGGGTTTCGGTAGCGGCGTTAACGTACCGTCTGCACTGCGATCAAACTGGGTGAAAACAAGATTCCAGATTTCAACATATCGATCCAGTTCATCATCTTCCGATCCTGGCGATCCACCTGGAACGTCAGGACCATGGTCGTAGAAAATCTCCGAGCAGGGGCCACAAGGACCCGTCTCACCCATGATCCAGAAGTTCGCATCATCTCCCAAACGAGTAATTCGCTTCGGATCAAAACCAATATCATCAATCCAGATCTTTTCCGCTTCATCATCATCTACATGCACGGTTACCCATAAACGTTCAGGCGGTAGCTTCACTACTTCAGTCAAAAACTCCCAGGCATAGGCAATGGCCTCTTTTTTGAAGTAATCACCGAAACTGAAGTTACCCAGCATTTCAAAAAAAGTGTGATGGCGGGCGGTATAACCGACGTTTTCCAAATCGTTATGCTTACCACCGGCACGAACACAACGCTGGCAGGTCGCTGCCCTCGTATAGCCGCGATTTTCACGCAACGCCAGCGCGTCCTTGAACTGGACCATACCTGCATTGGTAAATAGCAGGGTCGGGTCATTGTCAGGGACGAGGGACGCCGACTCCACTACCTGATGGCCTTTGCTGGCAAAATAGTCCAGAAATGCTTTGCGCAATTCACGACTGTCCATGGGTTACTCGAGTAGGAAAATCAAAGACCGGTAAGATACAGAAAAACACTGTAATACTAAACCACTATGTAAGTTAGCTAATTGGTGATCAGAAATGGATTCTTATCACTGTTA
>JAPUGI010000200.1 GCA_027292925.1 Gammaproteobacteria bacterium | reverse complement strand
CGAATCGACAGGGCAGAACCAGCACAGACTGAAGGTAACAGACCTGACCACCCGTATCACAAATTAAAACAAAAACTGCTGGTCTGCTGGCCAACAAAACTGACCCTGGTTCCGATGATGGCAGAGGCAATCTGCGCCACTCTGGCACGAGAGCACACTCTGCCGACTCACCAACGAAAGGAAAATTACACGCCACTACCCGAATTACCAATAGCCCAGGTTTCTGCAGCACCATGGGAAAAGGCATTTTGACGAGTTTTTCGTCAACCGATCTGCGACAGCTGGGAGGCACGGATATCCATGTCTCCCCGCTCGGTCTTGGAACCGTCAAGTTCGGCCGGAATACGGATGTGAAGTATCCTCAACCATACAACATCCCGGATAAGACACACCTCGATTCGTTGGTTAGCTTTGCGGGTGAACTTGGGATTAACCTGCTGGATACTGCCCCTGCTTACGGCGATAGCGAGGCAAAACTGGGTCAGCTATTGCGAGGCAGGAGGCATGACTGGATTATCTCCACCAAGGTTGGCGAACGGTATGTCGATGGCAAATCCAGTTTCGACTTTTCCGCCCATTCAATACGACAAAGCATTGAATCCAGCCTATTGAGGCTCGGCACCGACTATCTCGATATCATCCTGATCCATTCCAATGGAAAAGACGAACAGATCCTGCAACAAAGTGATGTGGTTAGCGAATTGGTTCTCCTTCGTGACATGGGCACCATTCGATGTATCGGCGCTTCCACCAAAACCATTGAAGGAGGCCTACTTGCCCTGGAAATGTTGGATCTCGTCATGATCGCCTACAATCCGGATGACACATCACAAGCAGAGTTGCTGCAAGAAGCTGAGCGGCGAAACAAGGGTGTGATTATCAAGAAAGCACTGGCGAGCGGCCATGCGGCAAATGTTCAGAAAAATATCGAATTTGTTTTACGCAGCAAAATCGTCAGCTCAGCAATAGTCGGAACGATTAATCCAAACCACCTCAGGCAAAACGTCGGCTACGCAGTCTCGGCTATCCAGTAAAAACTTGGGTCACAGCCGTAGTGTGTCTATAGCTCCCTGATTTTCTGAACTAACGCACTGGTTGAGCAATCTTCGATCAGTTTCAACACCTTAACTTCTCCGGCATAGGCCTTCACAATCTCAGCACCCACCACCTGCTCAACTGAATAGTCTCCGCCTTTTACCAGCACATCCGGTTTCAATAGCTCAAGCAGTTTCCTCGGGGTATCTTCTTCAAAGGCGACGACCCAATCCACTACTTCAAGGCCAGCCAGCATAGTCATCCGCCGTTCTATGGGATTGATAGGTCTTCCCTCTCCCTTGAGCCGATGAACCGAATTGTCACCATTGACCGCTACGATGAGTAGATCACCCTGGGCTTTTGCCTCAACCAGAAAATCAACATGACCAGCATGCAAGATATCGAAACATCCATTGGTGAAAACAATTTTTTGTTCCCGGGAACGCGCCTCCTGTGTTGCTATTCTAAGCTGGTCTGCCGACATGATGCCTTTGTCAAAACCAAGTTCATTTGCTACTTCCAGCCTGAGCTCAGGACCACTGACACTGGTTATTCCAAAATGACCGACGACCAATCCAGCTGCCACATTTGCCAAACCTGTTGCGTCTAACAATGTTTCTCCGGCTGCTAGTGCTGCGGCCAATGTTGAAATCACTGTATCACCAGCGCCTGAGACGTCGTAAACTTCTCTCGTCCTGGCTGGGAAATGTACTTCTTCCGAGTCTTTACGTATCAGTGTCATACCTTCTGAAGAACGAGTTACCAGCATTGCCTCAATGCCAAGATCTTTAATAACTTGTTGGCATCTGCTTACCATTTCCGTCTCGGAAGACCATCGGCCGATGGCATGTTCTAATTCACCAAGGTTTGGCTTGATAATCGTAGCACCCCGGTAGGTGCTCAGTTCCTTGAACTTTGGATCTACCATCACGGGTTTATTTTCAGCTGCTGCTGCCTTGATGATCGGCTGCACGTCAGACAACACCCCCTTGTCATAGTCTGACAGCACAACGCTATCAACGTCTTCCAGGGAACTGACTACGTGAGGAGTTATCCTGGCGCTGTCTATGTCAATAATATCTTCAAAATCAGCGCGGATTAGCTGCTGATTTCTACTTACAATCCTGAGCTTCGTTGTCGTATTGAATTTTTCTATCTCAACAAGTCGACATGTAATCCCTGCAGCCCGCAACTTCGATTTCAATATATTACCAGCCTCGTCGTTGCCAATAACAGCTATCAACGTGGCTTGTGCACCCAGGGTCACAATGTTCAATGCCACATTCGCAGCCCCACCCGGACGGTCTTCTATCTCACTGATATCCACGACGGGGATCGGTGCTTCCGACGACACTCGTCGAGCATCGCCATGCCAGTACCTGTCCAGCATCGCATCTCCAACGACAAGAATGCGGGCGTCATCAAATCGAGGAACTTTCATCTATCGTCCTTTTCCAATTGTGTAAATAATATCACAGCCATGAAATCCTACGACTGAAGTCATCCTTCGCTAACCATTCTTTGCTAAAAGAAGGAAGTCTTCACGCCGGACAAGGAAAACGATGTAATATTCAAGCCCGTAATAAATTTCACCGCAATGATTAATCCGCCAAGCATTCTTCAGGTGCATTTCCTTCATCCAAAATATTGGCCAACCTGGCTGGGCTTTGGCCTGATGTGGATTGCAACGCGTATGCCTCACCGGGTCCGCATCGCTACAGGCTCCTTTATCGGTTTGTTAGGTTACTATTTTGCAAGCCGTCGCAGGCACATCATTGACGTAAATTTTCACCTTTGTTTTCCTGAAATGCAGGAAGAAGAACGCAGGCATTTGATACGGAGAACTTTTCGTTCAACCGGGATCAGCCTCATAGAAACCGCATTGGTTTGGTTACGTGACCCTTCTGAGTTCCGCCATATGGTGACAATTTGTGGTCTTGAGAACTTAACGCGTGCACTCGATGAAGGGAGAGGCGTAATCCTATTAGGAATGCATCTATCGACACTGGATTTCTGTGGCGCCATCTTGGCCACCTACATTGGCTTCGACGTAATGTACCGCAGGAACAAGAACAAATTGCTGGAAGCTATTATGACCCGCGGACGAGCACACAACTATCCAAAAGCAATTCAAAGGGATGATGTTAGAGCAGTGGTTACGAGTTTAAAGCTTGGTCAAATTGTGTGGTACGGTCCTGACCAGGACTATGGCCGAAAACACTCGATCTTCGCGCCATTTTTTCACGTTGAAGCAGCGTCTATTACTGCAACTTCAAGAATAGCTCGAATGACCGGTTCGCCTGTCGTGGTCTTTACGCACTACCGCAAGTCTGATGACTCGGGTTATGAGATCTTCCTAAGCAAACCGTTAGATAACTATCCTGCAGACGATGAGCGTGAAAACGCGACTCGTATCAATCGCGTCGTAGAAGACGCCATACGCAGGTGTCCTGAACAGTATTGGTGGTTACATCGACGATTCAAGACCCAACCCCCAGGAAAGTCCAGGCCTTACTAACCAAAATGCAGAAGCTTGATCGTGAACAACTAGAAAATTACATCGACGCAAGTCGGGTCTTGCACGGCACGATAGAGCGGCCGGGACTCATATTGACCCCTAGCGATGAGATCGTAAAATTTTTCTACCGGCGAAAAAAAATATCCACCGCTACATTCCTGCCACCGGCGCAGCGCTTCACTGCTAACAGTCGAAAGTTGCTGGAGCTAGATATTCCAGCACCCGTGGTCAAGGATGTCATGTATTGCGACGAGATCCCGGTACAGATGGTCGTTTATGATCGCATCGAGGGAAAGGATTTACGTGAGTTGTGCCAATCTGATGGGGTAACCAATCTTGCACAATTGCCAGAACACTTTGCACACCTGCACAAAACAGGTATCTATTTCCGTGCTGTGCATCTCGGCAATATCCTTATTGGCCATGGTGCAATTTACCTGGTGGACATCTCTGACCTGACCACACATGGTTCATCCCTTGGTGTTTTTCAGCGGGCTCGAAATCTTGCTCATCTTTTTAACGCCGAACCTGACAAGGCTTATTTTGTCACCTATGGTTTACACAAATTCGTGCGGGAATATGTTGCCGCTTGCCAATTTCCCGGGATCTACAGATGGCTATTTCTGAAACGATTGCATCTCGCATTGGATGATGACATGTTTCGCACCTTGCTTAGTCAACAGGAATGAGCTTACGAGCAGCAAGGTTATCGATGATCGAGTCCAGCACTGCCTGCTGAGAGTAATTCTGCAACATACGATCGTATCCAGCAGAACCCATACGATTTCGTTCGCCTTGGCTGTAGACAAGCAGTTCAACCGCTTGTAACCATTCATCAACGCTATCTGCTAGCAGACCTGTTTCACTGGGCACTACAACTTCCCTGTTGGCACCTACCCTGGAACTAATCACAGGCAAGCCCGCCGCCATATACTGGACGATTTTCAATGCGCACTTTCCGTTAGTCCATGGATTGTCAAGCATGGGTGCAATTCCGATGGTTGCGCTTGCGAGTTGGCTTGCTTCTGAATCAAAGGACCAGGGGACATTGACCACTTTCATGTTAAGAAGGTGGAAATCAAAATCTGCGATCACCTTAAGGATAATATTGGGAAATCGACCACCTACTTCTTCAAGAATGCTTCGATGCTGTTCAAGGTATTTTCTTGTAGAGCTGCTTCCAATCCAAACCAGAACACATCCGGATTCTTTTTCAACGTCACGACTGTATCGCGCCTCGTCCACCGATGTTGGCACAACTACTGTCTCGACACCGGTGCAGTGTTCTGCAAGATATTCATTGCCGGCAAATACCAACGTGGATGATTCAAGCATGCCGCGGAATTTACGCATCCTGCTGGTGGAAACTTTACCGCTACTTCTGCAGAAGATGGCATCGTCAAAGTCAAAAACAATGTTGTTACAACGACTTTTTAACGCTCGTATAAACCAAGGGGTAAACAGCTTTCTCTGGATAAACAATAATTGCGCTTCCTGCGCCAGGGAAAGCAGTTTCAGCTTACCCATTATCCCATCTGATTCATCACACAAACTGGTCTCTATCTTCAGTTGATGAAGACGGGATAATAATGGCGTCACCCTGTATCGAGTTGCAGGATCATCTCGTCCTTTAGCAATGAAAAGAACTTTCATTGGCCCCCGTTTTCGCTATACACGGGTTTCATGCCCACAACCATAATCTTGTGCGCAAAGTCGATGCCTAGCATCCTGAATATCGGGTACATCAATACTCGTTTGATTAACTTTTTTACTAGAGAATCGTGGTACAGCCTGTAGATTGCTGTCGTTTCATAACCACATAATTGTAGTAGACCACCAAGTTCATCATAACAAAACGGAGTGCGGTGAGTTGCATCACGAAGAAAATCAGGCGGGTAGTAAATGTTGGGGGTCGTTAATGCGATCTGACCTCCAGGTAGACTCAACTCAAAACATCTAGTTAGAAGGCGGTGTGCCTCTTCCAACGTAACGTGTTCAATCATTTCAAATGCACAAATAAGATCAAATTCGCCAGTGACCAAATCGATTTCGCTGAAGTCATGGTGGTGGTGAGTATCTATGTCGCAAGATAGGTAATCGAACTGGCCCCAATAACCTGTCATCTTATTCTTGAGTCCTCTTTTCCCTGCGCCAATCTCCAATAGGGTGACAGATTCTCTCCCCAATTTGCTCAACACATCAGAGTAGCGACGGGCAATCGGTATTTCCCAAATTTTGCCGAAACGCCTCGCAACCTTCTTGCGTTGCTCGAACAACTGACTCCAGTCGATATTGTTCATTACAACTCCCTGTATCCTCTGAATACCTGTAGCGCGTGAAGCCTACGTACAAACTGCTCCACCGTGTACTCTGCAAATAGCCTGGATCTCCCCCGAACTTGCAGTTCCTGGCGTTTGTCTGAATCCAGTTTTTCCATTACTTTCATTTGCCTTGCCAGGGTTTGCGCATTGCCTGCTTCGAATAATAACCCAGCACTGCCAACAACATCTTTGGGACCGCTGGCATCGCTACAAATAATCGGAATTTCGGCCAGCATCGCCTCCAGTAAGACAATCCCAAACGCTTCTCTGGAACCGGATGCAAATACAAATGCATCGAAGGCACGATAAATGCGGTAGGCACGATGCACATTACCCGCGAATATGACATTTCGTTCTATTCCAAGATCACGGGTCAGGGAAACCAGGCCTGCGTACTTTGGTCCGCTGCCCACAATCACGAGGCAATTATCCGGAGATGCTATCTCTGAATATGCGATGAGTAGAAGATCGTGATTCTTTTTTCCAACAAGTCGGCCTACCGCGCCGTAACAATAAACATGTTCCGGCAACCCCAATTCACGCCTTGCCTCTTCCGGGCTCAACAGTTCAGCTGCTAATTGTGAATTAAGTGCATTTTCCAGTGTATGGATTCGATGCTGCACAGCAAGGGATGGACAATAGCGAAGCACATCTTGGCGAACGGAATCTGACACTGCCACAAGATGAATATTGCGACGCCAGAACGTTACGAACAGTGACCGCGTTATACGTTTGAATACTTTGTGTTCATGGGCAACCCCCAACAGTACAGCAATGGGGAAAAAGTAACTCATGATACCCGCCAGGTATATTGCCTTGTATCGATGGGCAATCACGATGTCGTAGCGATTTTTCCGAAATATCCCCGCCAGACGAAAAATTGAAGCGAGTTTGAATCCTCTAAGTGAACCTTTCTGTTGATCAAAAAACAGTACCGTATCGCCGCCAGTTGCCTCGACTACAGATCGTTCTTCGGGACCTTGCAAATAGAGGGTTGTTACGTGGGAATTAGCAAACGCTTCACAGTAGAGGCTACAGACATTCTGAAACGGACCCTCATAGTCATGACAAACCTGCAGAACCCGTAATGATTTAGCTTGTTCCTGTTTAGATTCAGACATCGAGGCGGCCAGTTCCTTTGAAAGTAGTCGTAGAATTACTAATTTCCGGAATGGAACTAGCTTGTTCCTGTTTGGATTCAGACATCGAGGGGGCCAGTTCCTTTGAAAGTAGTCGTAGAATAGTCAGTTTTCAGACAGGAACCAGCTTGCGTTTCATGATTAGGAATCAGTCGCTCTGCTTCGTCACCAACAGGTCTTCGAGAAGAAGGAATTGAAGGTCTGATCCAAAAAACATATTGAGCGCGTCAGTTGGCGAACATACCATGGGTTCACCACGGCGATTCATCGACGTATTCAGTACCACTCCATTCCCCGTCAGCTTCTCCATTTCTTCCAATAAAGCATAGTACCTTGGATTCGTTTCTTCACTTACTATCTGCACCCGCGAAGTTCCATCTTCATGAATGACCTCGGGCACCCGTTGTTTCCACTCTTCAGACACATTAAACGTAATCGTCATAAAGGGAGCCGCATGGTCCGTGCCGATCATGTCCGGTGCAATGGTATCTAGAATACTCGGACAAAAAGGACGCCAACGTTCGCGAAATTTGATCTGTTCATTAATCTTATCAGCAATGCCTTTGTGACTCGGGCAACCGAGTATGCTCCTGCCACCGAGCGCCCGGGGTCCAAACTCCATACGACCCTGGCACCAGGCAACCGGCTCTCCGTCAACCAATATCTGCGCGGCTCTACTGGGCACATTATCAATTTTTTCAAAAACCGGCTTTTCCTGATGCGCTTTACAGGCGTCAATACATTCCTCGGTTGTGTATTCCGGCCCCAGATAAACATGTTTCATGGTTTCCGGCTGGACTGATCGCTTCCAACTCGCGTAAGAAGCAGCGCCAACAGCCGTGCCTGCATCACTGGCTGCGGGTTGTACAAAGAGTTCCTCCACATAAGGCAAGCCCAGAATCTTCTGGTTAAGTTTGACGTTGAGTGCGCCACCACCAGCAAATACCAACTTACCGGTTTCTTTTAAAATATCACCCAGATAGTAGTCGATAAGTTTCAAGGAGATATCTTCAAACATCTTCTGGATTGAAGCCGCATAGTGTACATACGGATCGTCAGCAAAATCCCCTTTACGTCTCGGACCGAGCCAGTCGATCAGTTTCTGGCTAAAGTAAAATCCCTTGCGACCTTCCTTGTAACGCCTCAGCCCAATCGTGTTAACCAGTTCAGTATTAACCTTGATGTTCTTACCATCGAAATCAACCAGACGGGAAAAGTCATACAGGGTCGGATCACCGTAGGGAGCCATCCCCATAACCTTGTACTCTCCATCGAGCATTTCGAAACCTAAATACTCAGTAATTGATGCATACAACTGTCCAAGTGAATCTGGGTCATAGAATTCCTTGATTTTATGAATTTCCCCATTTTCGCCATAACCAAAAAAAGTAGTGACATATTCACCCTTACCGTCTATGCCTAATATGGCTGTTTTTTCTTGAATGCCGCTTAAATGGTAGGCACTGCTGGCGTGTGCCAGGTGATGCTCAACGGCATCAAATTCAACGTCATCCCAGTTAATACCCAGGTCATTGAGTAGCTTGCGAACTCGTTTTACATTTCTGCGATAGTGTCGATTGCCGTTGAAAATCGCATCCAGCGACCTGTCTGGCGCATACCAGTAACGCATCGCATAGTGCCAACGTGCCCTGGTGAAAAGGCTGACTTTCGCGAAAGGAAATGCAACGACATCAATATC
>JAPUGI010000020.1 GCA_027292925.1 Gammaproteobacteria bacterium | reverse complement strand
TGTTCTCGCGCAACAACGTCACCTTTTTCGTTATCAATATCAAGGCCAACAACATTTGCACCTTGACCTCCAGCAACCCCCATAACGGCAGCGCCTATTCCGGAGGCAGCACCCGTGATAACGACGTTTTTCCCCTGTAGTTGTTTCAAATATCCCCCCATTTGCCTGTCGACTGGCAAATCCACCTTAGCAGCGTATTAAAACTCAGCCAATCGTTGATAGAATGTTGGGTTCCTTAACCGAACAGGAATGATGATGGATCTAGTTGACAAAATTGCGGTGGTCACCGGCGCAGGTTCGGGTATTGGCCGGGCTCTGGCTATCCGATTCGCAGAAAGAGGCGCACGTGCAGTCGTGTGCACGGATCTCAACGCTGACGATGCGGCTGAGACAGCAGAAAGGATTGGTGCGGGTGCTAGTGCAAGTCGACTCGATGTGGGAGATGAACACGCTATTGAACAACTGGTAGTGAAAATCGAAGAAACCATCGGCGGTATTGACATATTTGTCTCGAATGCAGGTTATGCCCAGGCCGGTGGTTTAGATCTCGCCACAGAAGATTGGCAACGCATGATGAACGTACACACCTGGTCACACCTGGCCGCTGCCAGGGCTGTGATTCCTGGGATGCTGAAACGTGGGGGTGGTTACTTGTTAAATACAGCATCAGCCGCAGGACTACTTACACAGATTAACTCCGGACCCTACGCGGTATCCAAACATGCCGCGGTCGCATTCGCTGAATGGATCGCCATCAATTATGGCGACCAGGGGATCGGCATTTCAGTACTCTGTCCACAGGCAGTCCGCACTAACATTGGGGGGCCTGCTACCAATAAATCAGGGGGAACTAACTCCAGCCAGGCCAGCGGCGATGGAATCCTTGAACCTGAATTTGTTGCTGATGCTTGTATAGAAGCGATGAGTGAACAACGATTTTTAGTTCTGCCGCATCCGGAAGTTGAGACTTACTTTCAGCGTAAGGCGAGTGATTATGATCGTTGGTTGAGTGGGATGCGGAGGTTTCGGGATAAGTTGAGAGCCAACTGACTACCGGAAGTGCGGCTATCATTCAGCTGGGGAGGCATATAGGATGCCGCGTGTGTCAGTTAGAACGCTTAGGTAAAATAAACCCAGGATTGGAACATGGCAAATCTCGAAGGAAAAGTCGCGCTAATTACCGGTGCGGCAAGCGGCATTGGTCGTGAGTCCGCGACCAGAATGGCCACAGACGGTGCCACCGTGATGTGCGGAGATATGGACATGGCTGGTGCGGAAAACACCGCGAACATCATCATCCAGCAGGGAGGCAGGGCCGCTGCTCTTGAACTGGATGTCAGTGAAGAAGCAGCGGTTAGGGCCGCCATTTATGAGACGGCCGAAACATTTGGTAGCCTCAATGTTATTTTCAACAACGCGGGTATCGGCGGTGGTGGTATTGCGTGGGACAAAACGATTTCAATCAATCTGAGCGGTGTCTACTATGGTCTCTTCCATGGCGCCGCTTTCATGGCAGATCATGGTGGTGGTGCCATTATTAATACGGCATCGATCGCCGGACTGGTGGGATTGTTCGGTCCGCAGAGCAGTGAACTCGATGCGGAAATATTACCTGGAGCAGGTGCCTACGTTGCTGCGAAACACGGTGTTGCCGGTCTCACGAAACAATATGCAGTGACTTATGGCAATCGTGGTGTACGCGTTAATGCCATTGCACCTGGTTACATCGAAACGCCGATGACCGCTGAAGCAAGGGAATTACCGGGCGGTGTTGAATTTCTGGAATCCCTCCATCCAATGGGTCGCCTGGGTCAGCCGGAAGAAATCGCAGCCGCTGCCTCCTTTCTTGCGAGCGATGATGCCAGCTTCATTACGGGTGTTATCCTGCCTGTTGATGGCGGCTACACTGCCAGATAGTGCCACAAACTCCTCCCAGCAAGTGCGCCAATGCCAACGCCCACACCTGATGATCCTCTGATCCAACTATTTCTGGATAGCCTCTGGCTGGAGAAAGGGCTGAGTCAAAATACGCTGGATTCCTATGGGCGAGACTTGAAGGCTTTTGCTATCTGGCTAGAGGCAGCGGACAAATCAATCCTACAGGTGCGGCGGGAAGATCTTCTCACCTATCTGTCATACCGAATGGCAGGCGGGTTGAAATCACGTTCGACGGCGAGATCACTATCCTGCCTGAGGAGTCTCTATCGCTACCTGCTACGCGAAAACCGCATCACCGAGGACCCGACACTGCTGGTTGATAGTCCAAAATTGGGGCGATCGCTGCCACATACCTTGTCGGAAAGTGACGTTGAAAAACTTCTTGCGGCGCCGGATATTGCAACTCCGCTTGGGCTCCGTGATAGGACCATGCTGGAGGTGTTGTACGCGTCAGGGCTAAGGGTTAGCGAGCTCGTAAATCTGAAACTAAGCGAGGTTAATATCAGGCAGGGTGTGGTCAGGATTGTTGGCAAGGGATCAAAAGAACGACTGGTACCTCTTGGTGAAGAAGCAATTAGCTGGATCAGCCGCTTTATGGGAGAAGCAAGGGATGACTTGTTAAAAAGAAACCTGAACCAGGATATCGTGTTCCCGAGTAATCGCGGCTCTGCCATGACCCGGCAAGCGTTTTGGTACCGGATCAAGGAGCATTCACGCAAGGCGAACATACAGAAAAAACTGTCCCCCCATACGCTGCGCCATGCATTCGCCACGCATCTGTTAAACCACGGCGCTGACCTCAGGGTCGTGCAAATATTGCTGGGTCACAGTGATCTCTCTACGACCCAGATATATACCCATATTGCTCAACATAGAATGAAAGAACTGCATCAGGTTCACCACCCCAGGGGTTAACGGCATGCCCATTCACCCAGGAATTTCGGGATCCGGTCGGAATTAACTCCTCTTATGATAGGTCTATAGTAAAAGAGGGTGGTTTTGTGAAAGATCGGCGTTTGCGTCAATGCTATCCATGGTGCAAAGTGCGCCAGCCTATCTGTTAAAGTATGTCTGTTGTTTCGGAAGTGAACATTATATGAAGATTGTTAGCACCATATGTGTATTGATTGGTCTGTCACTGGGGTTCAGTGGCTCTGCATTCTCGTATGAAGAGTCGCAGGAACAGTCACAAGAAAAGTATCAGGAAATGCTGTCTGCTGAGCAGGTGAAGGAAAAGCTGAAGCGAGCAAGACCAGACCTGCCCGTTACGGGGGTGACAACAAGTATCCTGCCAGGTTTTTTTGAGGTGACACTGCTTGAAGGTTCTGTTCTTTTTGTGAATGAAGATGCCACTTATTTCATTACCGGAGATTTGTATCGAATCGAAGAAAACCGATTTGTGAATGTCAGTGAAGAGCAAAGAAATGTTAACCGCCGTGAACTGCTGGCTGCAGTCGACGAATCAGAGATGGTGGTGTTTTCACCCCCAATGGGCATGAAAAAGACCTCCGTTACCGTATTCACCGATATTGATTGCGGTTTTTGCCGCAAGTTGCATAAAGAAGTACCCGAATTAAACCGCCTTGGCATCGAAGTTCGTTATCTGGCGTATCCAAGAGCTGGCCTGAAATCAAAATCATATGACAAGTATGTGTCAGCCTGGTGTTCAGACAATCAGCAACTGGCGCTGACACAAGCCAAACTCGGACAGGAACTTGAAGAAAAGACATGTGAAAATCCGGTGGCAGCTCAATATGCCCTTGGTAATTTGATGGGCGTGAGCGGGACTCCTGCGATTGTTTTTGATGATGGGACAATGTTGCCGGGTTACCTGCCCGCGGTAAAACTAGCGAGTCGGCTGGGAATTTACTAGCCGCTATTGCACGAGCTACCCTAACAGCACTATTATGGTGCGACTCTTAATTTTCGATTCAAATACCGCTATAATCTGAACACGAAAGTTGGTCTGGACCAACAGTCGTGGTCACACCAGTAATGGAAATCCGTCTGAAAAAGAGTTACGAATGGATGACTTCCCAAGAATAAAGCGTCTGCCGCCCTATATATTCAGCATTACCGATTCGCTGAAGAGGGATGCGCGAGCGAGAGGGGAAGACATCATCGATTTTGGAATGGGTAATCCGGATCAGCCGACGCCGGGACACATTGTCGATAAGCTTGTTGAAACCGTGCAGCGAGGAGATACGCACAGATATTCTCAATCGAAAGGTATACCACGCCTCCGACGCGCCATCTGTAACTGGTATAAGAATCGATTTGATGTTGATCTTGACCCCGATTCCGAAGCCATCGTAACCATGGGTTCCAAAGAAGGCATCGCCCATCTGGCAATGGCCATTCTCGGTCCTGGCGATGCAGTGCTGGTGCCGAACCCAACATATCCAGTTCATCCTTATGGATTTGTAATAGCTGATGCAGATGTCCGACATGTCCCACTGACGCCGGATGTCGATTTTTTTTCGGAACTTGAATCTGCCATTGTTAATTCCTGGCCGAAGCCCAAAGTGCTCATCATCAATTTTCCGGGCAACCCAACTACACAGTGTGTGGATCTTGAGTTTTTTCAGAAGGTCATTGATATCGCCCGGGAACATGGAATCTGGGTGGTACAGGATCTTGCCTATGCCGACCTTGCCTATGATGGATACGAGGTGCCGTCCATTCTGCAAGTAGCAGGCGCAAAGGATGTTGCCGTGGAATTTTTTACCCTGTCAAAGAGCTACAATATGCCAGGCTGGAGAGTCGGTTTCTGTGTGGGTAACGCGTCCATGGTTGGGGCACTGGCGCGAATCAAGTCCTACCTGGATTACGGTATGTTTACCCCGGTGCAGGTCGCTGCGATTACAGCCCTTGAAGGCGACCAGAGTTGTGTAGTGCAGATCAGGGAAACTTATCAGAAAAGGCGTGATGTGTTGTGCCAGGGACTAAACTCAATCGGCTGGAATGTAGAGCCACCGAAGGCCACCATGTTTGTCTGGGCAAAAATACCGCCGCAATTCCAGAACATGGGTTCCCTTGAGTTCAGCAAGCTGCTGCTAAGTGAAGCAAGAGTGGCGGTGTCTCCCGGTATTGGCTTTGGTCAGCACGGCGATGATCATGTACGCTTTGCTTTGATTGAAAATGAACATCGTACACGCCAGGCGTTACGTGGTATTCGTCGAATGTTCAAAAACGTGTCAGTGGAGAAGTAGATGCGCATTGGAATATGCGGACTGGGGACCGTCGGGTCAGGTGTATTTAACCTGATAGCCCGCAACGCCGAAGAGATCCGGCGGAAAACCGGTTTTGCTATCGAAATTACGCAGGTGGGCTGCCGCAAGGACAATCCCAATGTTGATCTTTCACAGGCGAATGTCACCCGCGATATTTTTGAGGTAGTGAAAAACCCGGACATTGATCTCGTCCTTGAACTTATCGGAGGCACAGACGTTGCCTTGAAACTTGTAACTGAAGCCATCAGTAACGGTAAGCATGTCGTGACTGCCAACAAGGCGCTGATCGCGATGCATGGTGATGAGATTTTTGCCCAGGCGGCGGTTGCGGGTGTCCGGGTGAGGTTTGAAGCGGCTATAGCCGGAGGAATTCCGATCGTTAAATCGATTCGTGAAGGTTTGGCAGCCAATCGGATTTCCTGGTTGGCGGGCATCATCAATGGAACGTCCAACTTTATCCTGACGGAAATGGAACAACCGGGAACCAATTTGAAATTTGAAGATGTGCTAAGGGAAGCTCAGGAATTGGGCTATGCCGAAGCAGATCCGACTTTTGACGTCGAGGGTATTGATGCCGCGCACAAGCTGACGATCTTGTCTTCGATTGCTTTTGGCATTCCCTTGCAATTTGATGCTGTGTATACCGAGGGAATTTCAGGCGTCACTTCAGAAGACATACAATATGCGGATGAACTTGGTTACAAGATCAAGCACCTGGGTATTACCCGGAAGTCGGAAAATGGAGTCGAACTCAGGGTTCATCCTACCTTGATCCGCAAAGAAGAAATGTTAGCCCAGGTTAATGGCGTCATGAACGCTGTAATGGTTGGTAGCGATAGTGCTGGTGGAACGATGTACTACGGAGCCGGAGCAGGCGCCGGACCAACTGCGTCCGCGGTTGTGGCGGACGTGATTGACATTGTTTGCGCTCAAGGATCAACTGGTATACCAAATCTTGGTTTTACGCCGAAAAATATACAGGCGTTGCCTGTTGTCGCGATCGAGGAAATTACTTGCGCCTGCTACCTGAAGCTTAACGTCCTTGATCAACCTGGCGTGATGGCACAATTGTCCACTGTATTGAGTCAGCACGATATCAGCATCGAAGCATTGATCCAGAAAGATACACATGGAGGAAATGCGGTGATTGTCATTCTGACCAACGATGTCGTTGAAAAGTCCATCAACGCAGCAATAGTCGAATTAAAGGCTTTATCAGCAGTAAAGGGTGAAGTCACCCGCATCCGAATTACCGCTTTGCATGATTAAGATAAAGGTGTAAATGCAAGCGAGAAAATTAATACGTAGGCAAATCGGTTATGAGCTGCCTGGGATTTCCCCTTTGCTCAATCGTTTGTATGTAGGCCGCGGGATTGTCGATCCCGAAGAACTGGATCATTCGCTGGCCAATCTACTGCCGCCAGATTCGTTTAAGGGCATGGCCAAATCAGTTTCCGTACTACAGGAAGCCATAATCAACCAGCAGAGAATCCTGATTGTCGGTGATTTCGATGCCGATGGTGCCACCAGCTCTGCCTTGATGGTTTCCTGTCTAAAGGCAATGGGTGCAGAACACGTTGACTATTTGGTGCCAGATCGTTTTAAGTTTGGTTATGGCTTAACAAAGGAAATTGTTGAGGTGGCACTTGGATTTTCACCGGATGTCATTGTCACTGTAGACAATGGCATATCCAGTGTTGAAGGTGTCGATGCGGCTGTAAGCAACAATATTAAAGTGGTGATAACCGATCATCATGTGAGTGGCGCTACACTGCCAGCTGCGGACGCTATATTAAATCCCAATCAGCCCGGGTGTGCATTTCCCAGCAAAGCCATCGCGGGGGTAGGCGTCGCCTTTTATCTGCTGTCTGCACTGAGATCCTCACTACGGGAAATTAACTGGTTTACCCATGGGCAACCCAATCTCGCAGACTTCCTTGATCTGGTCGCACTTGGAACCATCGCTGACGTTGTGCCCATGGACAAGAACAACCGCATCCTGGTTGCAGAAGGGCTCAAACGAATTCGCGCGGGGCGCGCGCGGCCAGGCATCTACGCGCTGATTTCGATTTCCGGAGCAGATCATGCGCGGGTGACTTCGCGTGACCTTGCCTTTGGCATCGGTCCGAGGCTAAACGCGGCCGGACGACTGGAAAATATGTCTCTTGGGATCGAATGTCTTCTCGCTGACAAGGATCGTGCGCTCGAGTTGGCTAACCGGCTTGAACAATTAAATACCGAGCGCAAGTCAATTGAGGCTGACATGAAAGCCCAGGCACAGGAAGATATCAGCCAGTATCAGACTTTGGGCCAAAATGAATTTGGTGTAGGTGTTTGCCTGTTCCATCCGCAATGGCATCAAGGTGTCGTGGGTATTGTTGCCTCCAGGATCAAGGACCAGATTCATCGACCTGTAATCGCATTTGCCAAGGCATCAGAACATGAACTGAAAGGTTCAGCCAGGTCCATTCCGGGCCTGCATATAAGGGATGCCCTGGATACCATCGCGGCGAAGAACCCCGGGCTGCTGGTGAAGTTTGGTGGGCACGCCATGGCAGCCGGACTTAGCATTGAACCCCGCAACTTTGAGAAGTTCCGTCAGTTGTTCGATGAAGAGGCTCAAAGATGGTTGTCCGAGGAGGATCTTGAGCAGGTAGTCGTCAGTGATGGCGAAATAGACGAGGAATTGTCCCTTTCACTTGCAACGATGGTGATTGAAGCTGCGCCCTGGGGACAAGGATTTCCAGAACCTGTATTTGATGGTGAGTTTGAAGTGCTGGACCAGCGCATTGTGGCCTCCCGACATCTCAAGCTAAAACTCAGGCCCATCAACAGCACAAATACGCTTGAAGCCATTGCCTTTAATCATGACAGGTTGCTGGAGCGGCGTCAGTTACGCCTCGCTTATCGCCTTGATATCAACCGGTATCGGGGTCTCGAGTCGGTACAGTTGATTGTGGAATGTGTTGACCTGTCCTGAGCCGCAGGCAAAGGATTTCGAAGGATCTAGCAATGTGAACGAATCGTGGATCCTTGGTAACGAAAGAGTAGATCAGGCTATCTTTACGGGGGCAGTTAAGATATGGCACTTTTTCTTATCGAACGGAACTATGCAGAGCGGGTCCAGGACGCCACCATTGATGAAGAAGAGGAGATGTTCTCGGTCAATGATGAACTGGGTGTTCAATGGATTAATACTTTCCTGAGCACAGATCGTACCTGTGCCTACTGTCTCTATGAATCACCCAACAGTGAATTGCTGCTGGAACATGCCAGAATTCTGGGGATCCCCGCGGACCAGATAATCGAAGTTACCAGCACCGTTTAGTTCTTGCCGGTCTCGTCGATAAGGATTGAAGATAGCGCCTCGTAGGTTTTGTTGGAGTGGATTGAAGGATAGGTAGCATGTAGGTGCGTTACTATCTTCCGTGCACTGTCAAAATCATCCAGGTCGTGTGCGGTAAATCTTGCTGCCGTTAATAGTGTCTCAGCTGTTTGCGGGTGATTAGGAAAGTCTTCTTCAAAATGCCTGAGTATTGAAACCATGATGGATTTCTGGGTCCGGGTTTCTGCATTTGTTAATAATTTTATGACAGCCTCAGCCGATAGTAGCTTGTAGTCGTTGCCATTTGCTGTGTAACAGAATTCAAGTACGTTCCAGGTGGTGCGAAAGTCTTGTATCGCGATTAGTCTTTCTATAAAACCCTGTCCTGCCTTTAATGCAAGGCGCGGATTATCCCAGTCCCGGATGTGCGCGAACATATCTGCTTCGGTCGCGAAATTATCATCACCCAATCTTTTCTCCAGCAGTTCCCAGGCTTTATTTAGCTCACCGGCATTCCCCAGTTTGTAGAGTTGTGTAGAAAAATCAGAAAGTTCCCGCTCTTTAGCTAGCTGGGATTGTTTTTCTTCGACCTGTTTGCCAAAACGAACAGGAAATCCCAGGGTTTCTGAGTTGCTGTGCAGAACCACACCGAGACTACGAAATACGGTCAGCGCTGCCATAAGGAAAACCGCCATTGAAATAAGGTTGAAAAGACCGAGATCAATAAACAACGCTACATAGCCAAGCAACAAGGTAGACATTTGAATAGCAAGATACTGCATGAACATTGCATCAGCGTTGATGTCCATAATCATTCTTATCCACTTGAGAGGATTCAATGCCGAAATAAGGCTCTCTTCCATGATAATCACCGAAGTGGCGATTGGAAAAGATAAAAAGCTCGTCAGGACAACGATGAAACGCCAATAGGTATCGTCCACCAGAAAAAAAAGGGCAAGAAAGAAACTGATCAAAATCAGTTCCTTAAACAGCCTTGATCTTTCAGCGATAAAAAGGTTGGCTGAAAGTTTCGGGATCTCCTGGTATCCCCGTGATGTGTAGTCGACGATGACAAAGAGATATCCAAAAAAGAACATAAAGCTGAAATAGGTAAGTAAAATGGAATAAAAAAAACCGGCAGGTCCAATTACCCTGAGAATACCCAGCAGGTAGGAAAAGATCAGGCAGAAAAAGATTGTGGTGGCAATGTTCCCCGCCCTGAACGGGAAGGAAGCAATTTCCAGATCCTCAAACTTGTCGATCCAGACCGGCTTTGTAGCCATTAAAATTCTTCCAGGTGACTGAGGGATGACGTGTTTAAGACTCCCAGGAATCGTAGTAATTTTCTGCACCGGTGCGTTGAATATCCGCAAGCCAATCACCTTCGTAAGGCCAGTCCTTGTTTCCTGACGGACCCTGCGTAAAACGGGCAAAAGGCCCATCGCCGTTTTTTTCAAGGGACCAGGCCTGGCGCCGGAACGTCCAGCTGTCGGGTACTAACCTGTGAGCTTCACGAAAGTGTTTAATCGCAAGAGTATGATCACCCTCAGCCTCTAAATACGATGCCAGTCCAAAATGTGCATGCCCCAGCGCATTGTCGTGATCTCGGTGGCGGGACCGGGCGATCACCGTTTCAGGTTCAAGTGCAAATTCGCTATCTTCTCCTTTCTTAACCCAATCTCTGAGAGCAGCGTGATAGCTCTCGGGGTCTGACTGAATCTTCGCCGCCTCGGTCATAATGTCCAACATGCGTTGGGGCAGTTCATCGGGGATCTGCCTTGCGGATGCTGCGACATCCACGGGTGGAGGTGGTGCTGGTTCGGCCGGCCTGACGATGATGCCGTCCTCGTTTATCCAGATGCTGCTGGGAATATTGATCACGCCGAACAGGTCAGCCATAACATGATGTTGATCGATAAGCGATGGATGTGTTGGATTCGCCGCTTCAATAAAAGCGCGACAACCTTCTGCACCAAGCGTATCTAGTCCGACCGAAACCAGCTCAAAACCTTGTGGGTGAAATTCTTCACGCAACGCCTGCCACACGGACAGGTGTCTGTTACATCCTCAGTAGGGGGCCCAGGCATAGACTAGGATTTTTTGCCCTTTAAGACTGGAGAGTTCAAACAGATTGCCATCTAAATCAGGTAGGGTGAGATTGGGTGCCTGGGCTGTAGCAAGCGTTTTACCGCCTATCGAATCAGGTCCCAGAGACCAGATATTATGATCGGGTTCAGCCACCAGGGGCAGGCCCATGTCTGCCGCTAATTTCTCAACATCAATGAGCTCTGTCGGCTGTTGCTTCAGAGGGATACAAACATCGCCCTTGCAGGCGCCTTCAGGTTTTAATAGCCAACCGGTTGCTTTTTCGAAGTCCGGGACAGGTATGTGAAGTGACTTAAGTAGCATGATAGTTACTCTTGTACAGGCGTCAAGAAGAAGGAGGTAGAATGCTAGCTGATTTAGTTGTTTCTTGCGAGCAGCGCCTAGCGAGTGAATGTACATTCGTTTACAATGCCGCGTCTTTTCAGATAAGCGTTATCGATCCATAAGAGCCATGTTGGAAACTAATCCCCAGCGTAAACAGATTAAGGACCTGACGGAGCGCACAGACGTTCTGAGGGGGTACCTTTGACTACGATAATCGTAAGGATCGGCTTGCCGAAGTCGAACTGGAGCTCGCGGATTCGAAAATCTGGGATAGTCCGGAATATGCTCGGAAACTGGGCAAAGAACGATCCTCACTGGAGGCGGTGGTTCTAACCATAAACCAGCTTGATAGCGGTCTCACCGATATTGCTGATATTCTCGAGTTGGCAGAAGAAGAGCAGGACGAAGACTTGTTGCAGGAAGCTGTCAGCGACTTGAATAATCTCAACAAACAGTTGGAGATACTGGAATTTAGACGCATGTTTTCCGGTGATATGGATGCCAACAACGCCTATGTCGACATCCAATCTGGATCCGGTGGAACAGAAGCTCAGGATTGGGCAAACATGTTGCTGCGCATGTATCTTCGATGGGGTGAAGCCAAAGGGTTCAAATCCGAGATCATGGAATTATCCGATGGCGAGGTGGCGGGAATCAAAGGCGCCACGATTCGTTTTGAGGGGGAGTTCGCTTTTGGCTGGTTGCGAACAGAAACTGGTGTTCATCGACTGGTTCGAAAATCCCCGTTTGACTCGGGAAACCGAAGACACACATCGTTCGCTTCTGTGTTCGTTTCACCTGAGCTCGATGATGACATCAATATTGACCTGAAGATGTCGGATGTCAGGATAGATACCTATCGCGCCAGTGGCGCTGGTGGCCAGCATGTGAACAAAACGGATTCTGCCATCAGGTTGACTCACATACCATCAGGCATTGTCGTGCAGTGCCAGAATCAACGGTCCCAGCACAAAAACAAGGACCAGGCGATTAAACAGCTAAAAGCGAAACTGTATGAAATGGAAGATCAAAAACGCCGGACAGAACTTCAGGAAATTGAAGACAACAAATCGGATATTAGTTGGGGTAGCCAGATTCGATCCTATGTGCTTGACTCGGCCAGAATAAAAGATTTAAGAACGAATGTTGAAACATCCAATACACAAAGGGTCCTTGATGGCGACCTCGATCAGTTTATTGTGGCAAGTTTGAAACAGGGACTATAGTCGCCCCTAGTGTATTGTTAGAAAAATAAAAAATGATAGAGCTGAAAAATGGACGAGAATGAAATAATTGCCCTGCGCAAAGCGCGATTAGCTGAGCTGCGGGTCGAGGGTAACGCATTCCCCAATGATTTTCGTCGCCAGCACGAAGCAATGGATTTGCACAAAGCCTTTGGGGAGAAAACCAAGCAAGAATTGCAGGAAGATTCGGTTGCAACAGCAGTAGCCGGTCGCATCGTATTGCGTCGCATGATGGGTAAAGCCAGTTTTATTACGATACAGGATGTTTCCGGTCGTATTCAGCTCTATATTCGCCAGAGTGATGTTGGCGATGACGTTTACAACAGTTTCAAGCGTTGGGATATTGGAGACATTATTGGCGCGCAGGGTACCTTGATGGTAACCAATACCGGTGAGTTGACGGTTAATGTCTCACTGCTGCGTCTTTTAACAAAATCCCTGCGACCTTTGCCGGATAAGCACAAGGGTTTGGCGGATATGGAAATCCGGTATCGCCAGCGATACCTGGACCTGGTGGTGAATGATGAAAGCCGGGAGATTTTTATTCGGCGAGCAAAGATTATTGAGGGTATCCGCCGCTACCTTCTCGACCGGACTTTCATGGAAGTTGAAACACCCATGATGCAGTCAACCCCGGGTGGTGGCACAGCAGCCCCGTTTGTCACTCACTACAATGCCCTCGACGTTGATATGTACCTGCGAGTTGCCCCGGAACTTAATTTAAAGCGCCTGGTTGTCGGCGGTTTTGAACGTGTGTTTGAAATCAATCGTAACTTTCGTAACGAGGGAATGTCGGCAAAACATAGTCCTGAATTTACGATGCTGGAATTCTATTGGGCCTATGCGGATTACAATGACATGATGGACATGACGGAAGACATGCTCCGTACGCTTGCGCAAGACGTACTCGGCTCGATGGATTTTACTTACCAGAACAAGACCGTTGATTTTAGCAAACCCTTCAGGCGCATGACCATGCACGAGGCGATTCTCGAATTTAATCCAGATGTAACTGCAGACCAGCTGGAGGATCTGGGTAGTGCGGTTAAGCTTGCCGAATCAGCAGGTGTAGAGACTGATAAGAGTTGGGGTCTTGGCAAGCTGGTGATGGTAATTTTTGAAGCGCTGGTGGAAGAAAAAATAGAACAGCCGATGTTTGTTACCCAGCATCCGCTTGAAGTCTCGCCCCTGGCGAGACGCAATGACGATAATCCGGATGTTACCGATCGCTTTGAATTGTTTGTAATGGGTAAGGAAATCGCTAACGGATTTTCGGAATTGAATGATGCCGAAGACCAGGCCGAGCGATTCCGGGTGCAGGTTGCAGCGAGAGCAGCGGGCGATGATGAGGCCATGCACTATGATGAAGATTACATCACAGCGCTTGAGTACGGCCTTCCTCCCACCGCCGGCGAAGGCCTTGGCATCGACCGGCTGGTGATGATATTCACGGATTCACCCTCGATCCGCGATGTCGTGTTGTTTCCCCATATGAGACCCAGGCACTGATGCCATGTCCGAGAATTCGGGAATACAGCTTGACTCAAGCTGGCTGAAGGAACTGGAACCAGAATTCCAGCTACCCTACATGCAGTCGTTGAAGACATTCCTGTCCATGGAGAAACAGAACCGCAAGGTGATCTATCCCAGGGGGCAGGAGTATTTTGCAGCACTCAATACAACGCCGCTGGACCAGGTAAAAGTGGTGATTCTTGGCCAGGATCCGTATCACGGTCCCGGCCAGGCACACGGATTGTGTTTTTCGGTTCGCGAAGGTGTTCAGTTACCACCATCACTGGTGAATATTTTTAAGGAAATAGCGGCAGACCTCGGCTTACCAGAGCAAACTTGTGGCGACCTGACTGGTTGGGCGCAGCAGGGTGTACTGTTGTTAAACAGTGTGCTCACGGTCGAAAAACATAAAGCAGCCTCACACCAGGGTAAAGGCTGGGAAATATTTACAGACAGTGTCATCAGCGTTCTATCGGAAAAACGAGAAAGCTGTGTATTTTTGCTCTGGGGGAGCTATGCCCAGAAAAAGGGAAGCGTCATTGATACAAATAAGCATCTCGTGCTGAGGGCGCCGCATCCATCGCCGCTTTCAGCCCACCGGGGATTCTTTGGCTGTAAACACTTTTCTAGATGCAACCAGTATCTTATTGAAACAAACCAGACACCCATAGACTGGGCATCAGGTCTTCCATCATAACTAGTTAGAATTTCTGTCGTTGCCGGTCGCCATTGGCAGACTTTCATCCTTCACCCATTCGCTCATTGAGCCATCGTAAACAGCCACATCGTTATGTCCGATGAGGGTCAGCGCTAACGCATCAATGGTGGCGGAAATACCGCCACCGCAATAAGTGATAACACGGGGGCTATGGAGGACGCCTTTTTCGGAAAAGAGTGTTTTCAATTCATCGGCTTTTTTGAAGCAACCATCGTTAAGAACCTCATCGTAGTAAACATTCCTGCTGTTTGCTATATGACCCTTACGGCCGTAATGCATTTCAGCTTCACCAGAATGAACTCCGGGTGAAAGCGCGTTAATCGTGCAACTTCCGGATTCGTTGATTGCTGCAAGTACCTTTGTCTTGTCTGCCCAGAGAGCATGGTTGAAGTCGACGGTAAAGTCTCCGGGAGGAAGAGGTGTAAATTCGTCCGAGACGGCGCGGTTTTCATTTCTCCATTTCGCGAAGCCTCCATCGAGCACCGCTACATTTCTGTGACCACAGGAATGAAGCATCCACCAGGCCCGGGTTGCCCACATCATATGGCCGGTGCTGTAGAAAACGACTTGATTGTCATCGCTGACACCTGCAGCTCGATAGGCAGCCTGGAGATATTCTTCTGAGGGAAGTGTAAAACCCAAACCACTGGTGGTATCCGAAAAATCGCTGATAAGGTCCAGGAATGCGGCACCCGGTATGTGTTCGTTCTGATAATCTTCACGGCCGGAAACGGCCTTATATCCAGGCGGATTCGGTACTAAAGTCACCGTCACATCAAAGATACGAAGCCGGTCTGGACTTGTCGCCTGTGTGTGGGCGAGTGCTTTTGGCGAAATCAGAAAGTCGGGTCGGGTATAGGTCATAAGTTTGCTTCTTTTTTCTGGTGATTAGAGACAAGCTGTTTGATTGTAGGGTTGTGTTTTTAAGGCGTCAATCGACGTCAATGCTTACCTGGCCGGTTATTTCAGCGCTCATAAATTCTTGACCCAGCGCCTCGCCCAGCTGCGTTTAAGCTTGTTACACTACAGGGTACTAGTGGATGCGATATCGTTTGAAATAAGAGGGCAGAGAAAATGGCAAAGGTATTGGATGTGTATATCGATGGAGAATTTCGTCAAAGCAGTGCCGTTGAGAGCATAGCGGTCACAAATCCTGCGAACCAGGAAACGCTGGTGAATGCGCCATATACCACTATGGAAGAAATTGATCTTGCGGTGGCGTCAGCAAAGGCGGCTTTTCTGGAATGGCGAATGGTCCCTGCGCCGGAACGGGCGCGGCTGATGATGCTCTACCAGGCAAAGCTCAAGGAAAATCAGGATGAAATTGCAAAGATACTGTGCCAGGAAATTGGCAAGACATTTGCGGATGCGCAAGGAGAAGTATGGCGTGGAATAGAAGTCGCAGAGCAGGCCTGCAACATTCCCGCGCAGATGATGGGCGAGACTTCTGAAAACGTCGCCCGGAATATTGATACCTACAGCCTCATCCAGCCGCTTGGAGTGTGCGTCGGCATCACGCCGTTTAATTTTCCGGCCATGATTCCGTTGTGGATGTTTCCCCTTGCCATTGCCTGCGGGAATACTTTTATCCTGAAACCTTCTGAACAGGATCCGATGACGCCGCAAAAGTTGGTTGAGTTGTTTTACGAATGTGGCTTCCCGAAAGACCTGTTGCAGCTGGTTCACGGTGGTAAGGAGCAGGTTGATGCGCTGATTACCCATGAGGATACAAAGGCAATCTCCTTTGTTGGTTCCGTTGCCGTTGGCCAGCATGTATACCGGTTGGGTACGGAAAATATGAAGCGAGTGCAATGTATGGCTGGCGCCAAGAACCACATGGTTATCATGCCTGATGCAGATAAAGACCAGACTGTCAGCGCCCTGGTGGGTGCGTCG
>JAPUGI010000002.1 GCA_027292925.1 Gammaproteobacteria bacterium | reverse complement strand
TGTCGATACAAACGTGCCGGAGCGAGTCGTTAGTACTGGCTAATGCGGAGTTCATTTTCTAGGAAAACGGTTCAGTCTCCTGTTCCTTGTATCCAAGATCTTGAAGTTTACTCTCGTGAGAAGATTCCGTTATTTCGTACTTTGAAACCATATACAGAGACAGGGCAGGTAATACAATGCCAAGTACGATCACCACCGCTGCCATGCGCTCAATCGCATCGACCTTTTCCAGTCCAGTAGCTGCCACTGAGAACCCCACCGCAGTCAGTATGATGCCTTTTACAATGTATCCCAAACCGGTCACACACTTTTCAATTAAATGAGGCCCGGCAAAAAAGAGTCCTTCCGACCGTCGCCCTGTGGTTGCCTGACTATCTTCAACAATATCAGCGGTCATGGAACCGACCAATATACCGGCCAGGGTACCTATCGTGGATGTAATAAACGAATGCGAAATGAGTACCCACCATAACGCACTATATATAGGTCCATTTTCAGGAAGGATGCTGGTCCCTAACCACAGGTCTGATAATCGCAGGATTAAAGGTATCTGGCCTAATGTAATCACAATGATATAAAGACCAACGGCTAGCTGTTTCTTATCCCAGTTCCGTGCCAGTCGTGATGCCAGGGAACTGATAATCAGAGAGCCAACCAGATTGGTGATAGCAAAAATGGCCACATCCGAAGGTTTCCACTCCCAGAAATAGCTATTGAAATAAATTCCCAGACCCACTACGACACCAGCGTGGATGCTGGTTATGACACCCGCAACAAATAACATTAACCAGGACCGATGGCTGAGCGTCTCTTTGATTTCCTGCAAAATTGCCCGCATCTGTATCGGTCTTTTTTGGCGTGGTGGCTCAAGGTTTGGGATCTCCCGGTGCGTACCCAGGGCAAATATCGTTCCGGTAACCAGAATCACTGCTGCTCCCCAAAAGGCAAGATCACGGTATCCCTGTTTATTGTCGTAGGATTCCCCTAGAAACACAGCCGTAGTCATGTACCACATCACCGCACCACCGAACCAACCAAAGAAAGTGCTAATCGCAGAGAGTGTGTTTCGCTGGTGATAATCTTTTGTCAGTTCAGCACCCAGAGCCTGCCGGGGTACATTGAAAAAGGTCCATGCCAAACGCAACAGCGTAGCCATTAGGAACAGCTGTGCGAATAGACTCGCCTGGGTGCTGGTGTATTCAAGGGACATTAATAAGTAGTAACAAATTGGGCTCGGCACCAAACTGAAATAGATGTATGGGTGGCGGCGACCTAAACGAGAATGGGTATGATCAGAAACATAGCCAAGAAGTGGATCGGTGATCGCATCGACCACCAGAGATAATGCCAGGGCGAGGCTAACCAGATACGCTTCCAGCCCAAGCACCTGGTTGTAATAATAAAACAGGAAAAAGACGAACAGATTGTTCTTTATGGTGGGTGAGATAGCACCAACGCCATAGAAGACGAGAGTACTGGGCCTCGCCAGCGTGCTCACAATTTCTTCTGATTCAGCAACATGGAATTCACTCTAATCTTATCAACTCGTTTTTACGACTGCTGCAACACAGAGATGCGCTGGGATGATTCGATCGACCGCTGGATCATTTCCACCAATCGAGGCGAGGCGGCCGAGACCGATTGGGTTGAGACAATTATCAAGCTGGCACGCAAGAACCAGGAGTTTCTCGCCGATTGCACGCCAGGTTATTACAACAATGAAGGTAAGCCTGCAGAGAGAGCCTTGCAAAATGCTAACTACGGCGCTGGTTCTGAAGCCTTTTTCAAAGTCTTGAGAGAGTGGCGTGATGAAGGTTCACTGGCGGGTTTGATAAAACGTTCTCCTAATCCGTATCCGCCAACCTATTTACCTTCTGCCCACCTTCCACATAGGCAGACATGATTCTCTTGGCATCTTCGGTCTGGGTCAGTTCAAAGAAAAGCCGGCCCTCAAGTGCGAGACCATCTTTAAGCGGCATCTGGCTACCCTCATGAATACACTCCATGATGTGCCCGATAGCCATCGGTGGTCTCTGCGCAAGTTCTTTGGCAAGTTCAATGGCAGCCGGAAGCAGCTCGTCGTAGTCATAGGCCTTGTGAACAAGACCGATCCGCTCCGCCTCATCAGCATCCACGACACGGCCCAGCAATAACATCTCCATAGCCTTGCTGATGCCGAGCAGCCTTGTCATCCGCTGTGTCCCTCCACCACCGGGCAAAATGCCAGCGTTAACCTCCGGGCATCCCAGGGATGCGTTACGTGACATCAATCGAAACTCGCACATCAGCGTTGTTTCGCAACCACCGCCTGCTGTTTGTCCGCTGATGGCGGCAATAATTGGTTTTCTACGCAGCCTGCCTAATCCCCTGGGTTTAGCCCTTGCATTCCGTCGGGCCTCCTGCATCGCAGAAACTTCTTCCGGAGTTTTGGAAGACCATTCCGACAGGATTGTAGAGACATCAAAATGCTGAATAAACACATCAGGCAGATTGCTTGTCAAGATGCCGACTCGTAAATCAGGATCAGCTTCAAACTCCTCAACAAGATCGGTGAATTCAGCCGCTGTGTGCAGGTTCATCAGGTTCTGTGGTGGATTATTGAACTTCCAGATCACCACCGGACCGTCTTTTTCGACGACATAAAATTTCGGATCAACTGCCATATCTAACCACCTGCTCTAAACAGCCAGTGGCTCATCCATCTGATTGCTCAATCCGTCCACATCATAAGACATGATCACAAGATCCCTGGATAAGCCGTTCCGGTCTTCGACATAGTCGGCGAGCAGGGCTTCCGGCATGAATCCGATTCGGCGAAAGGCAGCCTGGGCGCCATGTTGATCTGATGTCATGTTGGCCATGAGTTTCTTGAGCCCCAGTGTGCGTGCCGCATCGAAGATCTTACTGGTCAGGTTTTTGCCGAGCCCCTTACCGCGGTAGTTGGAACCAACGTTGACCCGAATCTCGCCAACCCGCCGGGTCCATGGTGCGGGGTTTTGATGCACGCTGGCATAGCCAACGAGTTCTCCGTCGTCAAGGGCGACGATTGTCGTGGTCCGGCCGGATTCGAGATTAGCTATCCATTCATCAACAACATCCTCCTGCGTAATATCCAGGCGAAGGAAAAGCAGATCCTCTTCATTCAGGCTGCGGGCGAACGCCAGTACAGCGTCGCGGTCACCCGAGTCCATCAGCCTCAGCTGCACCTTGTGATCATCGTTGAGTTTTATCTCCTGGGGGAAAGCCTTGCTCAGATCATTATTTGTCATTCCGTTAGTCTCCTTATTACGCGGTGGCTTGCGCGCTGTGCGATCTTGCCAGTTCGAGCAGCTCTGAGAAGGCGTCGTCGACGCCCGAGCGCATGAGTTCCACATCCGGCATCAACCGTTGATCCGAGGTGAAATTGAAATAGAGCCGCTGGTCATAACTGAGTACCGCGACACCAAAACCGAGATTGCCGCTCAGCATCAAGGTGCCGAAGGTATGCAATACCTTGTGACCTGCGATGTACAGCGGCACCTGTACACCAGGCACATTGGTACAGGTAAAATTAAAACCAATAAGCGGCGGCAGTAGTCCTGGGTTAGGCAAAACAGGCGGAGGGAATCGCGACGCTAATGCCGTAGGATCGAACGGCGTACCGACCAGCAGTGTCTGCGCCATGGCGATCGGCGGCACATAGGGCGAGGACTCCATCATTAGTTCGAGCGCCTGCGGTTCGCGATTGGCCTTTAGCCGTTCTGTTTCCTCTATTACTATATCCAGTCTCTCGTTGATCGCCATGGGCCAGGCTGGCAGCACTGGATACATGGCGGAGACTCGATTGCCGAGCGAACCGCCTTCATCTTCCCGCCTGACACTAACAGGACACATCAGGCGAAAATACCGGTTGTTTGATTGTTGATTGTGCTCTTCAAGGTAGCGGGCTGCAGATTCAGACACCACGGTGAGAACAATGTCATTGATAGTGCCGCCGAGAGCACGACGGACTTCCCTGAAGTCAGAGAAACCGTACTCGGTATAAGCGAGGTGCCGTTTCGCGCTGACCTGCCCGGCGTTCCAGGGAGCGGTGATGACAGGCTCGGTCATAAAACGGTTCATCACCTCGGTGCCTCGTTGCAATAAACGCTCTCTAAGTGAATCCTGTGGCCGAAACCGGGCCGCTTTCATCATCGTTTCAAAATTATGAGTCAGGGCCTCGGTCCAGAGTTCAGGCTGGGTGGGCAGCGGTTTGGGATTCCAGGGTTCTTCGGGAGCTGGTGGTTGCGCGGCTTCAGGTTCGAGGTCCATCAATACAACGGAAATATCGACACCGGAAACACCATCGATCATCGCGTGATGGTTAAGGCTGAGCAGCAAAGTCTGCCCGGGTATACCCTCAACCACGTACATCATCCAGAGCGACCGGGAACGGTCCAGCAACTGCTCATTTAATTCCAGTATTTCGGGGATTGCTTCTTCAACAGTATTCACCTCGTCTGACAGCGTGTATTGCTTCACATGATTGGCGAGATCGAACTCCGGATCATCCACCCACTTGCCATGGGCAATATTCATGGGCACGAATACCAGGCGCTGCCGGTATCGTGGAACCAGGTGAATCCGGGCTGCCAGATGTTCGAAGATCTTATCGAACGACACTTCACCTTCGACCACGGAGATGGCACAACCATGCATGGGGCTGCTTGCAGTTTCGCTGTACAAGAACGATGCGTCATGGTCTGTCATTCGCATTAGGACGCTCCTTTAGCCGTTAGCGATTTGGCTTGCGCAGTATTAGCGGCATAAAACACCTTTTATTCTGAAATGGCAATGACTACGAACGACAGCTGCCGATTAAGTAAACTGTCGACGCGCTCATGATCGATCGTGCACATCAAAAGGCCCGGGCTGGGATGGCCGAGATTCACTGAATAATCCACCACACCGTGAAACGGGACTAGACACCGAAGCGAATACCGGGACGTGCCTTGCCTCCACCTATTCCAATCGCAGTACCATCTGCGCGCCAGCAGGATGCACCGATCATGATCTTGCCATCAAACTTGATCATACCCATACCACCACCGATGATTGGAAGTTCTGCCACACTGTGCCCCCTTCGTTGCAGCTCTTCTTTGACTGCCTTCGGATAGCAGGATTCCATTTCCAGCTCTTCTCCTAACGTCCAGATTCTGGGTGCTTCCACCGCCTCCTGCGCCGACATGCCGTGATCGATGACATTAACGATTGCTTGCAGCGCGCATGGAAATATTTTAGTGCCGCCAACAAGACCAACACAAAATGCCGGTTTACCATCTTTCTCGACGATAACAGGTGACATACTGCTCGTTA
>JAPUGI010000199.1 GCA_027292925.1 Gammaproteobacteria bacterium | reverse complement strand
TCGAAACACTACTCTGGGGAACACGGATGTCACAATTTTGACCTCGGCCGATAAGCCACGGAAGGTTACCTGCATTGATGGAGAAGCAAATACCGTTATCCAGTTCGATTTTTAACGTTAGCTGCGTCATAGTTTTCGCCGGTGGTACCGGTTCCACTAATGTCTTGTCATTAGCCCCACCACCGAACGCACGGTCTGGACCCGCGCTCCAACTTGTTGCTCCGTTATCTGGTAATCGTTCGTCTTCCATTCGACCCGCTGACAACCTGTAAATAGATTTCTTCACGATTTACACTACGCCAGTTCTACGGCAAGAAGTGTGACGCAGTTCACAGTTTTGTGAAAACTCTGCCAAAACCTGCTGTATCCCGCATGATGGATTCTCCGCAGCGATATATAAGAAGGCTGCTTATAACCTGATGGCTTAAGCAGCTTGCAGTTAGTTCAAACAGACGGCATATTAGTACCTAAATAAAAGTAGAAATAGCGAAATGGGTGAAGATAGAAAGGCGATTACAGGCATACGACAATCCGAACGTCGCCATGGTGGAACAGCCAAGCGACGCCAAGAACGTCGAAAGACGAAGCGTCGAACGATTGTCGATGTAACTGACAGTTATTTCGAGCGACGTCGGGGATTATGACCGCTGTTTGAACTAGCGTGGTCTAGTCTGCTATAAGAAATAGCGGACACTGGATAAGCAACCAACCAATCCTACCAATGATCTGAGCAGAGGCATTCCCTGGTTAACTCCTCTCAAAATATCATTCGGCCTTGCGTGGAAGGCATCAGCAACTTTGTTCGCCGCTGTGTCATGAGGATTTTATAGATAAAAGTGAAGAGCTAAAAAGCTGGCTCTGTTGACGGTTGAAAAGTGAAAACCTAAATGTCCTGGGCAACACGAATGCCGTAGTAGTTAAACTGCCTAGCAGGCATGTTCCAGCCGCGAAAAGCAGAACGCGCGAACTTCGGTAAGCTGTACCAGGAACCGCCCCGCAGGACACGGTACTCGCAAGTACCGTTTGTCCAAGCGCTGCCATCACTCGGTCCACCCTGGTATGTACGGTAATAACAATCTTCAACCCATTCCCAAACATTGCCGTGCATGTCAAATAAACCAAAAGCGTTCGCGCGATATCGACCCACTGTCGCTGATTGCCTATCAGCGCCGTCACTACAGGTTTTGTTCCGATGATCTGCGTGATTGGCATAGTCACACAAATCACTTTCACGATTGCCAAATGAGTATTTTGTTGTCGAACCCGCTCTGGCCGCATATTCCCACTCAGCTTCACTCGGTAAACGGAAACGCTTGCCCGTCTTATTCGATAACCACTTCACATAGGCTTTGGCATCGTTCCAGTTAACATTAATAACGGGACGATTATCCCGACCCCAGCCTCCATCATTCTTAAGTGCACGGTTAGTTTCCCGCGCAAAGGCATCATATTCAGCAAACGTCACCTCTGTTTTACCAAGAGCAAAGACGTTGATATTTACCCTGTGCGCAGGTTTTTCATCATCGTCACCAACACCATTTAAATCACCCATGCGAAAACTTCCGGCAGGTATCAGCACCATTTCCGGACAAACGTCGCAGGCTTTGCTCACAAAACTGTTGGCTACAGACCCACCGCCGGTTGACAAGAGAAAGATGAACAGCGTTATGAGGGATATCCAGCGCATGGTTGGATTTTAATCCAGTCTCTCCTCGCAGTCACACCACTATGGTTCTACTCGGGAACACGGCAGGTGTCGTGGGATGGTGCCCGGGGCCGTGATCGAACCGGCACCGCCCTAAAGCGACGAGATTTTAAGTCTCGCGTGTCTACCAATTTCACCACCCGGGCAGAAAAGTGAAGGCGCGTAGTTTACAGAGTCACAGATGGTTGCTCAATCTAACAAGGCAACATCTCACCATCTGAGGTACTCATACCAAACAGTACATCTTGCGTTAGACAAATCTGCAATTTGTGTCAGTCACTTCAGGCCTACTCCATCCGTCTTATCCGAATCAACCCTTCCTGCATACAACTCGCGACGAGCTTACCGTCCGCGGTATGGATAGTTCCCCTGGTATAGCCTCTTGCACCGGAGGCGGCCGGGCTATCCAGGGAATATAACAACCAGTCATTCACACTCACCGAATGATGGAACCAGATACTATGGTCAAGGCTCGCCACCTGCATATTCTCCAGATCGTATTTCCCGCGGTGAGGTAGCCGTGACGTCCCTAACAACGCCTCGTCGGACTGGTAAGCGAGGAGTGCCAGGTTTAGTCTGACGTCTTCTGGTGCGACCCCGTTGCCTTTTATCCAGATGTGTTGCGTGGGTTCCTGGGGCAAATCACCAGACAGCCGATTATGGTCTTCGCGCCAACTCAGGAATGGTCGCTGCCTTAGCCCTTCAACCAGGTTCGATTCATCAGGGGGTGAGAGGTCGTGCATATCCAGCTGGTGTTCCAGTCCTTTTTCAGGACGTTGAAACGAAGCGTCCATATTAAAAATTGCTTTTCCATTCTGGACAACCACGATTCGTCTTGTGGTAAACGACTTGCCTTCTCGTATCCGCTCTACTTCAAATAATGCCGGGACCGATGGGTCACCCGGTCTGAGAAAGTAGGCATGAAGAGAATGTGGCAGTCTATCTTCCGATACGGTTCGGCACGCTGCAATTAACGCCTGGGCAACAATCTGGCCACCAAAAAGTCGCCTGGTCCGACCTGCGGGGTGATATCCACGATAGATATTGTGCTCTATGGTTTCCAGGTCCAGCAGATCCAGTAGTTCTGCGAGTTGGCTTTTATCCGACATCTAGGCTGTGCTGCCACCATCGGCCATATACACTCCACCGGTCAGAAACGAGCTTTCATCTGATGCGAGAAACAGCATGATATTGGCAATGTCTTCAGGCTCTCCATATCGCTGCAGTGGAATACTGGCTGCAATCTGGGCATGTGCAGCATCTGTATCTTCAGGGTTAAAACTTGCTTCAAGACTGCGCATCATCCGGGTTTCAACGGGACTTGGATTGACAGTGTTCACCCTGATATTGTGTTGCGCGCCTTCCAGGGCAGTGGACCGCATCAGGCCGATCACCGCATGTTTACTGGTATTGTAGGCTGAAAATAAGGCGGCACCCTTAACACCCATGGTTGATGAGGTAATCACGATGCTACCGCCTCCTCGCTCCTGCATCACTGGAAACATGTGTTTGATGCCGAGCCAGACGCCTTTTACATTGACGGCGATAACTTTATCAAAGGTCTCTTCGTCATAGTCCACTATTGAGACGATCTTACCCTCGATACCCGCATTGGCGAGGTAGATATCAATTCCACCAAATTGCTCAACTGCGGCCTGAACATAATTTTCGGTATCAACGGCGCTGGTCACATCAGACACACAATAACTCGCGACATTACTGCCAAGGTCGCTGACAACCTCCTGTAGTGCTGATTCCTCAAGGTCTACCAACATAACCTTTGCACCTTCTGCGACAAACCGGGCAGCAGCAGCTCTGCCAATTCCACCCGAGCCACCGGTAATCACCGCAACTTTGTCTTCGATACGTCCCATCAGCATCCCCCCTGTTTAGTTTCAGAGTAACAAATACTCAACTATTAGACATCCATGCAACTGAGCGTGATAATATGTTTTGGCACTTGGAGTGTCACAAAAAACAAACAATTGGCATGATGTATGTCGGAATCAGGAACGGTGGTGGGTACCACGGACGGCAGACGATTACGAAGCCGTGACAGTAAACGCAAAATCGTCTCAGCAATGCTGGAATTAGTGCGCGAGGGTCAAATAGCCCCTACTGCTGAAGAAGTCGCACAGAGAGCTGACGTTGGTTTAAGAACCGTATTCAGGCGCTTCAAGGATATGGAGAGCCTGTATGCCGAAATGTCTGTCGCTATCAGTGAGCAAGTCGCTCCGATAATCAATGAAGCTTTGAGTCACGATGAATGGTGGCGCAATTTTGCACAACTGGTGGAGCGCAGGCTAAGGGTATATGAGGTGATCATGCCCTACCGTGTGGCAGCACAGGTACTCAAATTTCAATCCGATATTCTGTACAACCGCCATCTGGAGATTGTGCGTGATGAACGGGAACGGCTCATGTCCGTACTCCCAGCATTTTTATTGGAAGACAGGCCTTTGATCGAGGCACTGCAAGCCGTGCTCAGCTTCGATATGTGGAATCAACTTCGTAGCGACCAAAAACTGAGTGCACGTGCGGCTGGAGATGTGGTCAACAAAATTCTATCTGGTCTTCTGTCGGAGACGCATTCGGACTACAGTTCGTCCTAAACAGTCGGTTGCTACTTGCAGTCGTGAAAAACGACTGGAATTCCTATAGACTTGCGCCCTTTCTTCACCCAGGGCTGGGTGGCAGAGTGGTTATGCTGCGGTCTGCAACACCGTTTACGCCGGTTCGATTCCGACCCCAGCCTCCAATAACAATGAGGGTTACAGCGCTTTTTCTATTTTACACCGCCCCTTCAACCAGCTATTTACTAACATTTGCTAACATTGAAATCATTTCCACCCTCAGGTAGGTAAATAGGAGTCCCATTCCCAGGCAGCGTAAAGGCTATCTCGCCAGCAGGCTCGACGGTCGCGCCTAATGCCCGCAAACTATCTATTATACTCACGTAGTCCTCAACCGACCCGCCGTGCGACCTCACCGAATTCTGCACAGAAATTGCCAGAGATTTGACCATTTCATCAATTACATTGCGCAATGATTCATCTTTTACCTTACTGCTATAAACAACAAACATGACCTTGTTGTGATGAGTGAGCCACCATTGCCGATAAAACTTACCTGCCTCTGTGTAGTCGTATTGATACCCACTCAATTCACCCCATTTCTGCCAGGTCAGATCTACTGACGACTCGAGGTTAGTCAGGAGGCGCATCCTGTTCTGAGTGGGTTTTCCGGGTAAGCTAATAATTGAGCCGATCTGCAAGACGCCCTCTTTATCCGGGTGAAAGATCTGGGTTACTACTTGCATGTTGGGCTGG